>DASQDA010000237.1:0-2691 GCA_035634435.1 Polyangiaceae bacterium | reverse complement strand
CGCCCGGGCGTTAACGTCGTGCAGCCCAGGCCTCTGCCGACGAGAGCGAGGAAGGCAGTTACCCTGACGAACACACTACCGCGCCTGCACCTGGCGCCAGATGCAAGCCGTTGCACTAAGCGAAGCACGGCACGCGTAGTGCAATCGCCGCGCCATCTCCGCCTGGCGCGAATAGTGCTGAGGAGAACAGCGGCAATGTTTTGCAAAGCCACGATCACGGGTTTGCTTCTCCTCTGCGCTTGCGGATCTTCCCTGCCAGCGCCAACGCTCGTGGAGCATCCGCGTACCGCCTACGAGGAGGTGCCGTATCCCGCGCCGGCGGCGCTCGTCGAAACGGTGCCGCCGCAACCGGAAACCGAGGGCGCGGTCTGGGTTGACGGCGAATGGGTGTTCCGCGGCAAGTACTACGTCTGGGAGCGCGGCGGCTGGTTCGCGCCGCCCGCAGGCGCTCGCTTCGCTCCAAAAACGGATCGCTACTTGCCTGATGGTCGGTTGATGCGGGCGCCGAGCGGCTGGTACGACGCGCAAAACCGAGCGATCCGAGCACCCAAGCCGATTGCACCCGCCGAGACTCCTCCGAACGAGGTGACATCCGAGCTGCAAACGGCGCGCTGATCTCCCCTGCAGGTCTTGCCTGGGACGCGACAATTCGCCGCGTTGAGGCGTGCGTGTGGCAAAGTGAGCGCCACCTCGTGCGCCCGGGGTGGCTGTTGGCATCAGCGCGATACCGCCAAGAATGGCGGCATGGGCAGCGCCGGGCATAACGATTGCTACCTGAGTGGAACTAGCTGCGCTATCCGCATCCAGCGCTGAGAGGCGTGGGTGCAGTCGGCCCGGGAGAACAGCATGAAAGCCAGCCCCAAGACAGCGCGCTCGCGCCCCACAGGCAGCCGGACAAAGCGCAAAGCTGCCCGCAAGACGGCTCCCAGAAAGACGGCGCGAAAGAGCACCGGCACGAAGAAACGTGCGTCCCGTTCCAAAGCGGCCGGGAGCAAGAAGTCGTCGCGTCGCTACAGCGCATCCGCCAGCAAGAAAGTGGGGGCGGCGATGCACGAGATGAAACGCGGCAAGCTGCGCTCCGGCCGCTCTGGCAAGAAGGTGACCAATCCGCGCCAAGCGGTGGCCATCGGCCTGTCGGAAGCGCGCCGCTCGGGTGCGAAGGTACCACAACCGCGCCGCAGCTCACCCAAGCGTTCGAAGGCGGCCTCCAGTCGCGCGCGTGCGGGCCGGTCGTAGGTGAGGAGACCTCGATGGCCGCTATGCCCAGACGCTCGGTCGGCGGTCACCACATCCTGCTCTGGGTGCTGGTTGCCATGGTCGCTCTGAGCGCGGCCGCTGCATTCATTTTCATCATGCTGGGCATCGCTCGGAAGCTCACGCACTGACAAGTCACTCAACGCAACGAACCTGCTGCTTGCAGCGTTCGAACAGGAGACACCATGTTGCTACGACACTCTGCTCGCGTCCCGTCCTCTGCTGGAACGGAGGCTTGGTACGCCTCCCAACCGACGCCACCTGGCTATCCGCAGCAGCCCGGGACGCCCGGCTACCCCGATCAACCCGGGCCTTCGCCGGAACCCGGACCTTCGCCGAACGATCCCGACCCTTTTCCACGGTATGAAGACGAACCCCCGGTCTCTCCCGTGGGAAACGCTCACGCGCACGGGCGCAAGGCGTGCGGGTAGTGTACAGCCGTAGCCGCTCGTTCAGAGGCTGGCTAGCGTTCGCGCTGGTCGCTTGCGCTTGCCGGCACTCTGCAGAAAGCGGCCCTGCGCAGGACGGCAGCGGAGTGACCTCTGATGCCGGGCTCCACACGGATGAGCCCGGCATGCGTCCGAACACCAGCGCGCCGATTGGCCCGCTCGCGGACAGCTCACTCGGAGTGCACGCCGTGCGGCTGCAGATCAGCGGTGTCGGCGGCCTGCCAGGAATAGGCGGAATGGGTGGGCTCGGCGGCGTCGGAGGCAGCGGTGCCACCGGCGCGATTGCCGGCGTGGCGCGAGGATCTGTGGAGCTCGAGCAGGCCCCGTACGCCTTCGCTCAAGAGTCGACGGCAATGCCCAGCAACCTGCGCAGCTCGAAGTATTCTGGGCTCACCGAGTAGAGCACGAGCTCTTTGACCCGTTGCTCCACGGCCACGCTGCTCGCTCCTTCTTCCGAAGCGCGCACGAGCTGGACCGCTGTCTCCAGATCGTGCGCAATGAGGAGCCCGGCACGGTCTGCCGTTAAGTCGAGAGCACCGACCCAGGCTTTCAGATCGAGCGCCGCGCCCGAGGTCAAAAGCCGTGCGACCACGCGTGTCAGGTGGTCGCGCGCTTGGCCCTGTATCCCGGCGTCCAGCGCGGACAGCGCCTCATCGACCGCACCTTCGATTTCCGGCGCCACCGGGAACTGCGGCGATGTGAGGCGAATGGCTGCGAAGAGCCACGCCTTCAAAGCAGTCCCCGAGGCCAGGAGATGCCGGACGTACATACCCGGCCGCAAATACGTCAGGCGGTTGGCGGAGATGAAGGCTGCCGGCTGCAGGGGCACGTCTGGCCGCATCGCGGTGACGCCGAGGACCAGGGCAGGGGGGCGCGCGAAGAGAAAGGAGATACCACCCGGATCGTTCGGATTTTCGTAGCATGGAGGCAGCGGGATGCCGAGCACGCCCGCCGCGTAGTAGAGGCTTTGGCAGACTGGCATCGGATT
>DASQDA010000236.1:0-1630 GCA_035634435.1 Polyangiaceae bacterium | reverse complement strand
TTCCCGAGGGGGAGCCGGGCCTCGGCTTTCTACTTTCCCTCGCCAGGGAGGCCAAACGTCACGGCCAAGGTGAGATCACCGAGCAAGCTCTGCTGCGCGAAGCCGCACGCCGCTATCCGCGGGCGCGACAGCCGCGGCTGTACGAGGCAGGGGCGCTGGCGCGGGCGCTGGAGCTGCCGGAAGGAGGCGAGTGCGAGAGGGAGGCGCGATCAGCGTGCGTCGAACGCCTCGCGGACAACCTGAAGCAGTTGGAGGGCGCCGGAGCGACGACGCTTGAGGTCACGCTCCTGCGTGCGCGCTACCTGCTGCTCGTCGGTCGCGCGGCGGAGGCGGACGATCTCTTGGGCCGTCGCTGCGCGGAGCTCGATGCCCCGGTCCACTGCTGGCGCACGCGCGTTGCCGCCGCAGCCAAGACCCGCGATCCGGCTCGCCTGGATGCAGCGTCGACCGCCTACTTGGCCATGGCCTGCGACAAGCCGGAGGCCTGCGGAAAGGCCGCGCTCGCTGTTGGCGACCTGCTCGCGAAGGAACAAGACTGGCTGGGAGCCATGAAATACTACGCCGATGCGGCACGTGAGCACCCCACGCGGACAGCCTGGAAGCGCCTGTCCCGGGCTGCCAAGGAGGCGGGTCACCCCTTGCGGGCCCGTGAAGCCGACCGGCGATCGCAGCACGGTCCAGCGGGAGCCGATTGATGCGCCGCGTCTTGTTCGTCACCTGGGATGGCCCGGGGCAGAGCTACTTACCGTCGCTCTTCTTCCCGATTTTCTCCGGGCTGGCCGCGCACGGCTACCGCGTCGACGTGCTTCAGCATACGACCGCGACGCAAACGTCGGCAGACGCCACCGCGGCGGCAGCCGCCTCGGCGGGTGTGAGCTACGTGGCACATCTCGTCTCGCCGCGTTGGGGCCGCGCTGGCCTGCCTGCCGTCGTCGTGCGTGGCGCGGTGTCGCTGGTGCGCGTGGCGCGCGAGCAGAAGATCGAGGCGCTCTTTCCTCGCAGCTTGATCCCCGCAGCCATGGCGTTGCTCGCCTGCCGGATGGCGCCGGAGCTGCGCTTGATCTTCGATGCCGATGGGCTCATGGCAGACGAGCGCGTCGATTTTACCGGTCTCGACCCGCGCTCACCGTTCTACCGAATCTTGCGGGACGTGGAAGCAGAGGCGGTGCGCAGGTCAACGGCAGTCATCACCCGCACGACCCGCGCTCGTTCGATTCTCGGTGCGCGTGCTGGCGCGGGCACGAGTGAAGCGAAGAGCTTCGTGGTCCCCAACGGCAAAGACGCAGTGCTCTTTGCTCCGCGCGACGCCGAAAGCTGCGCGGCTGTCCGGGCAGCGCGCGGCATCGGGCCGTCCACGCCATGGCTCGTCTACGTCGGTGCCCTGGGGCCGCAATACTTTCCGGAGGCCATGTTGAGCATTGCTGCCAAAGTTCGCGAGCGACGTCCAGATGCCCGTTTCACGCTCTTCACGCGGCACGCTGCCGCCGCTGCCGTTGCGCTGCGTGGAGCCGACGTTACCGGCGTCGAGGTAGACGAGCTCGCTCCCGAGCGAGTGCCCGAAGTGCTTGCGGCCGCAGACCTCGGGATCGCGCTGCGTGCGACGACATTTTCGCAGACGGCCGTCAGTCCC
>DASQDA010000235.1:0-4206 GCA_035634435.1 Polyangiaceae bacterium | reverse complement strand
CGGCTGCGAGCTCGCGCTGGCGTGCGCCCGGCGCGTGGCTCACGTCGAGAGCTATATCGGCCTGGTGGAAGTCGGCGTCGGGCTCGTTCCGGGCGCCGGCGGTTTGCTCTTTGGTGCCCGCAGGGCGGCTGAAGAGCGCGCTGCGGCGCCCGATGCCCCGCTCCTGTTCTTTTTGAAGAAGTATTTCATGAATGCAGCGATGGCCAGCGTCTCCACGTCCGCGTTCGAGGCGCAGCAATGGGGCTATCTACTGCCGTCGGATCCGGTTGTGTTCAACGTGCACGAGCTGCTCGGCACCGCTCTCTCCGAGGCGCGTGCCCTGGCCACCACAGGTTACCGCCCACCACTGAGGCTGAAGGGTTTCGCGGTCGCTGGGCGGCCGGGAATCGCCACGCTCTCGGGGCAGCTCGTCAACATGCGCGAGGGTGGTTACATTTCAGAATACGACCTACATCTAGGTAAGACCATCGCGCACGTGTTGTGCGGTGGCGACGTGGAGCCGGGAAGTCTGGTGGACGAGGCCTGGATGATGCGCCTGGAGCGCCAAGCGTTCACCAGCCTTCTGGTCCAGGAAAAGACGCAGCAGCGCATCGCTGGAATGCTGAGGGACGGTAAGCCGGTCCGGAACTGAGTGAGTACAATGGCAAAGCAAATACAAGACGCTTACATCGTGGCCGCGGTTCGCACGCCGGTGGGCAAGGCGCCCCGCGGCGCGCTCAGGAACGTTCGCCCCGACGATCTGCTGGTGCACGCGATTCGCTCGGCCATGGCCCAGGTGCCCAGCTTGGACCCCGCTCGTGTGGACGACGCCATCGTGGGCTGCGCGTTTCCAGAAGCCGAGCAGGGCATGAACGTCGCACGCATCGCCGTGTTGCTGGCGGGCCTTCCCGATAGCGTCGGCGGTGTGACGGTCAATCGCTTCTGCGCCTCGGGCATCACGGCTCTGTCGATGGCCGCGGATCGGATCCGCGTGGGTGAAGCGGACGTGGTCATTGCTGCCGGCACCGAATCGATGAGCATGGTGCCCATGATGGGCAACACTCCCTCGTTGAACCCGGAGGTATTCAACAACGGCTCGGTGGCCATCGCCTATGGCATGGGCATCACGGCGGAGAAGGTGGCCGAGCGCTGGAAAGTCAACCGCGAGGACCAGGACCGCTTCGCGTTCGAGTCGCACCAGAAGGCGATTGCGGCGCAGCAGAGCGGCGGCTTCAACGATGAAATTGCGCCGGTCGAGCTGACGACCCACGTCCCGGAGCTCGCGAGTGGTGAAGTCACCCTCTCGCAGCGGCGCTTCGCCGCCGACGAAGGGCCGCGGGCGGACACCGGCCTGGAAGCGCTTGGCCGATTGAAGCCGGTGTTCGCCGCGCGCGGCAGCGTGACCGCGGGTAACAGCTCGCAAATGTCCGATGGAGCCGGCGCGCTCATCGTCGTATCTGAGCGGATGCTCAAAGAGCTCGGGCTGACGCCGCTAGCTCGCTTCGTGTCGTTTGCGATCAAGGGGGTGCCGCCGGAGATCATGGGCATCGGACCCAAGGAGGCCATTCCCGCGGCGCTCGCCAGCGCCGGCTTGAAGCTCGACGACCTCGGCTGGATCGAGCTGAACGAAGCATTCGCGGCGCAGGCGCTCGCTGTGATCCGCGAGCTGCACCTTAATCCTGAGGTCGTCAACCCGCTGGGTGGCGCCATCGCTCTCGGGCACCCGCTGGGCGCTACGGGCGCCGTGCGTGCAGCCACGGTCGTTCACGGGCTGCGTCGCACGCAACGCAAGTACGGCATGGTGACCATGTGCGTGGGAACCGGCATGGGGGCGGCCGGTATCCTCGAGCGCGTCTGAGCGAGCTCGCCGATCAAGAAGTGGGAGGCGGCCGGACCTCCCACTCCAGGGGGTCAGCGGCTCGGCGGCGGATAGGGCCGCGCCTGTTTGATGAAGAGCGTGGGCTCCGTCCCGGGATCGGCTTCGTCGTCGAACTTGAACTCGACGTCCATGCCGTACCAGGCGTTCGGATCCCGGTGGAAAGCGTTCGCGAAGCGCTTGTGGATGGCGTCCAGCGCGACACCGAGCTGATGGATCTGCCGATCGTTCAGCACGCGCTCGGTCTCGGGGATCAGATTCGAGCGGGTGTAGTAAATCGTTGGCTGATTGGCGAAGGTGTACTGATACAGGAACGAGTCGCTGGTCACTCCCGGCGGCGGATGCACCACCTCGGCTGCTCCACCGCGCTGCACGTTCACGTAGAAGCCGGGAGCATTGCCGCTCGGATCGAAGATGTTCGCGGTGATGGCCACGCCGTTGGCTTCCTCGTTCGGAAAGTTGGTGTGCACCAGGAGCGCCATGGCCACCGCGGTGTGCTCGATGCTGCGCAAGGCGCGTTCCTCGTAGGTCCGCAGATTCCACACGGTGGCCCAGGTCTTGCGGATGGCGTCGAACGCTGCCGCGAGCTGGTCGCCGCCGAACTCACTCGGATTGCCGGTGTGTGAGTCGTAGCAGCCGGCGCACGGAAAGCCGTCCAGATCCTCGGCATTGGTGCTGGAGCGGAAGCGCATCGAACGCCCTGGGTAATCCTTGTCCAGCTTCTCCTTGAGCCGCGCGCCAAAGTCCGGGTGCATCTCGGCCTTCAGGATGTCCGCGCGGATCTTGGCGAGCTCGGTCTCGCGCACCTGGGCGCTGCCAACGAAGGCGGGGTCTTGACCGAGCGCTTTGACGCGGTCGTAGATGCCATGCATGCGCATGAACTGGTCGTAGTAAAACACCGGAATCGCGAAGGCTCGCTTGTTCGGTACCTTCGGATCCGTGGAAAAGACCGCGTAGTTGGCGGCCTTGGCGCCGAACGCCAGCGTGGAAGCTTTGATATCCTCGAGCGTCGCGTACGGCGGACTGTCGGTGTGCGGCGTCACCTGCGCGATGTCACGCATCTCCGTGATCGAGGTGTCGATTGGCGGCAGATTCACCGGGGCGGGCTTATTGGCCGCCCACCACGCCTCCGACTCGGTAAGCGTCACCTCTTCGACGTTCCAGTCGAAGGCAGTGACGGTGATGCGAACCTGCTTGCCTTCGAGGCTCTTGAGCTTGTCGCTAGTGGTGGCGTTGCGCAGCCCCATGTTCGGGGTGCCGCGGTTGCGCGCAAGGATGTTGATGTGTGAGAGCGGGGTCTGGAACTCCTCCGTGATGATGCCGGCCACCGGCGAGATGTCGTTGGGCACGGCGTCGAGCACGACCACGTCACGCGCCGAGACGTATCGCTCGGCCAGCTCCGAGGACCTCACGAACTTCAGCTCACCGATGGCAACGCCGGTGTTGAGTGGCTGGTAGTCGATGGCAGCGAAGAGATCGTCATTGGTCTTGATGCGGAACCCCGCGCCAATCTTGGCCGCTGCCGCTTGTACCGACTCGGAGGTGGGGTGAAACGAAAGCACCGGCCCGTAGTAAGCTTGTGCTTTGACGGCGTCGTAGAGCTTCCGGATCATCTCCGGCGTCGAAGTGTCGTAGGGCGCAATTTCGAGGGCCCACACGTTGGGCTGCTCGTAGTATGTGACCGAGCCGAGCAGGAAACGTCGCTCACCCGCCGGCAAGGTGTACTGGGGATTGAAGCTGGAGATGCCACCGATCGCCTTGCGCGGGTCCATCGGCTGGTTGAGGTGTGCCTTGGCGAACTCGTAGTGAATGGCAAACTCGTTCGTGTTCTGAAAGTAGAGCTTGTCTTGGTCCAGCAGGTCCAGGATGACCTTGCCCGAGACCGCGCCGGGAATGCTCGTATCGAGTGGTTGCGCTGCGAGCCCATCGAAATCAGCGCGACAACCCGTGCGTGTCAAGAACGCAGGTGGAGCAGTGCCCGTCGCCACCTCACAGGGCCACTCGAGCTCTTTCGGTTCGGATATGACCGGCGGATCTTCCGGCTTGGGTGCGGCGCCCGGATCTTCCGAGGAGCAAGCGATGACACATACGCTGAAGAGCGCGAGGCAAAAGGCCTTGGTGCCCACTCGCCCGTAACGCGATTCACACCCGGAGCGGGTGTACTTGCTTCCTGAATGCAACGTGGATGTCCTGATCATGCGTCTTTCCGATTCGAGATTGGAGCTCTGCGATCGTAGGCTCACACGCAGATGCGACGAGCTAGCGAGCAGGTCTTCCCTCCCGTGCATGGGTCGTTCTCGTCGCACGACTCGACTCCGGTGTCGACTGCGCGCGTGACCGAAGAACTCATC
>DASQDA010000234.1:0-3720 GCA_035634435.1 Polyangiaceae bacterium | reverse complement strand
GAAACAGCGAGGATGGCGCTCAGGGCGGCAACCGCCGTCCAGAGCTCCATCAACAGGCGACGGCGTAAGCCGACACGCGCTGAAAGCTGCAGCAGCCGCAGCGCCATCCACGCGCCGACGGCCGCCGTGGGAAAGGTGAGCCAGGGTCGTGCGAAGCGAACGAAGGGGACCTCGCTCCAGCGTGCCCAAACCACCAGCACGACCAGAGCTGGTAGCAGACTCGAAACGAACAGCGTCAGGGGGATGGCGCGCCGGGTCAGACCCCGCTTCCGAGCTGCCCACACCACCAGGAACACGCTCGCGACAAGCGCAAGAGCGGACGCCAACGAGGGGGGAATGCCCAAGCTCACGAGCTCGTCCTCGTTGGAGCGGCGCGCAACGAGAGGCGGCCTCGAGCCTGAGCTGGTGCTCGGCCTCTCCGTGTGATCCACGCCAGATCGGCGCCGATCAACCCCAAGGCTAGCAACGCCAAGACCCAATCCAGCTCGAGCATCGCTTCCGGAGCAGCTGTCGTGATGAGCTTGCCCGAACCGAAGGGCAGAGGAGCGGGCGCGATGCGGCTCTCGAGCTCGCTGCCGAGGCTCGTCGGGATGAGCGTGCTCCCCGGACGCGCTCCGTTCCAGCTAACGTGCAGAAATTCGACGCGCGCGGGTGGTGCGATCACGACCAGCCCGGAATGCGGCTGCAGCTCTTCACGACGGTCGCCGTGGTCGACCACCACGCGGGTTGCGTCCAGGGGAACGCGTAGACTGACGGGCTCCCCGCTGCGTGCAGGCGCGCCGGGGCTGCCTGGGCGGTGAGCGCGCGCCAGCTCGACCACGTTGCGCACGAACAACACGAACGACGCTTTGAGAGGCCAGTTGGACGCAGCAACGTCAAAGCCGACCAGCGTCCCTGTGCGGCCAGGTGAGGAGACATCCGCCATCAGCACGCCGTCGCGCGTGCGCAGCAGGGCGTCCGCGGGGCGGCCGACGCGCAGGTGCCTGGCCTCTTGAACATCGACGCTATCGAAGCTCAGGAACTGAAAGCGCGGATCGGTCTCTGCCCAGGAGGTGATTCGCGGGCGCTCGACCTTGGGGCCGACGTGCAAAGTACGGCAGCTCCCCGCAGGCGGATTCACGATCAACAGGTCCGCGCCCGGGATCTGGTGGGGGCAGGCGCCGTCGACTACGACCAAGGCGTCCTCGGGAACGTTCTCGCTGGTGAGAGCCTCGAGCTCACTAGAAAACAACTCGAGCTCAGGGTCGGCCTGCAGCGCCCGATGAAACCAAGGACTCGCCTTCTTGGGACTGACGACCACGGGCAACTTGCGGCTCGGTGGAACCCGTACGAGCGCGACGTCATCGGCTGCCAGGGCGTCTGGCGGGGAGATCTGTAAGCTGAGTCCGCTGCCGGCGTCGCCGCGCGCCGGCTCGAAGGCGAGCGCCAGTGGGACACGCTCTCCGGGTTCCAGCTGCAGCTGTCGCGACGCAAGGGGCTCACGCACATTGCGCTGCGTGAGGGTCACGAAGATGCTGCGCGGTCGGCTCGAGAGATGCGCAATGACGGCGAATACTTGCACCTGGTCGCGGCCGTTCACGGGGTCCGGACCGCGAGCCACTTCGGTACGCACGATGGCGGTGTTGTCGCGGCTGGAGCCCACGCGCGTCACGTCCACGGGAAAGCTCGAGTTGCCGAGAGCGGCGGCGTCGGCGATCGCGGCATCCGTGACGAGCAGGATTCGACCGCCTCCGCGTTGGCGTAGCTGCTCCGCTGCGGTCGCCAATGCGCGCCCGAGCTGACCCTCCACCTCGCGTACGGTCAAGCGTCCCAAGGCGAGCTCCAGTCGCGCTCGGTCCCGTTCGAACGGGGAGACCAGCTCGGCTTCTCTACCGGCGGCAATCAGCATGACCTCGGCTCCGGGCTCCAGACGACCCAGCGTCTGCAGCGCGGCCGAACGCGCCAGGGCAAGGCGCGTCGTGGCTCCCTCGCGGACTCCCATGGAGGCGCTCACATCGACGATCAAGACGACTCGACCGCCCGGTAGTTGCCTCGTGCGCGTGATGGGACCAGCAACTGCGAGGGCTAGCAGCACCAGAGCGAGCAGCTCGAGAATCAGCGGCACGCTGGGCAGCAGCCGGCGAAACGGGCTTTGTGCTCGTAGATCGCGTTCAGCTGCCTGAAATAACCATACCGAGGGCACCACACGGCGTTCGCGTCGCACCTTCAGCACGTAAAGGACGAGCAGCGGAGCTAGCAGCCCGAGTAGGGCCAAACCGGCGGGACGAGCAAGCTCCCAGGGCACCCCAGGCAGGATACGGCGCGCTACGGCTCAGGGCTACCGCGAAGGCCAGTCGGCGCTTGGCAGGGGTTCCCCGAGCCTGGCATACGTGACGCTGCGATCGCGAGCGATGTCCGCGAATGCGGCCTCGAGGGTAGATACGCCCACCCTGCAGATGGTCTCCAGGTTGTTCTGGGCGATGCGTTCACGGATGCCCGGAGCCTCCTCGCGAGCAAGGCCTGCCACGGTCAACATCCCAGCTTCTGCGAAGGCCGTCCCGCTCGAGGTACTCGAGCGAAGCTGCTCGAGGACGTCGGCGCGCACGAGCTGGATGGTGGGGTCTGGCGTGCGACGTATGAAGGGTACGAGCCGCTCGGCCTCCTGGAGGTTCGCCGCGGCGTGCGGATGGAAAGCGGCCATCGCGAATGGAACTTCACCGGGCTCGTGCCGCTCGGAGTCGGCATGCCTCAGCCTGCGGACGAAGTGCTCGAAGTCGAGCCGCCCGAGCCGCAGCCGCGGGTAGATGAGCAGGGCCACCTGGACCTGGGATGCGACTGCCAGCGCACCGATGACCAGCAGGCTCTCGGCGAATTCGTCTGGGCTTTCTTGCAGAATTACCCATGGCCGGACCGCTCCTTCACGGCGTGAGCGTCGAGCCCAGGGACAGAGATCGAACTGCTCGACGATCTCCTCCGCGTAGCGCTCGTAGAGGCGCAGCGACTCCCTCACGAGCGGGTCCGGAGCAGGACGGGGTAGGGGATCGTTCGGCATCATGTGCAGTGCTCGGGCTTGGGTTGGGGTCGCTTCGCTGACCTGTGCGCTTGCCGGCAGTTTGCAACCGGCGTCCCCAATTAGCCACGGGTGCGCTGTAGGTAACTCACATTTCGGGTGTGAGAAGCGCGCAGCGATTGCACGCAAGTTGCTGCGCTGCAGTCGATCCTCCGGGCATCGTGGCTGACGATCGCGCGCACGGTATGCCGAGGTGCGAGCGCTTGCGGAAGCTCGTCGTCGCGCACGCACGTGACGTGTCGGCATGCGTGATCGCGTCGTGCTCGGCACTTAGATTTTGACGACAGACTTGACGACACATAGCGGTTGATGAAAAAGTGTGTTCCAAACGCGGCGCTCGCAGTGCGAGCGCCTGCTGGAACAAGAGGACCGATATGGCCGTACGTAAGAAGAAGACGTCGAAGGCAACACTGGCCGCGCCGCAAGAAGCTGAGCCTGTCAAGAAGGCTCGCAAGAAGCGCCGCAAGAAGACGGCAGCCGTTGCAGAAGAGGCGCCTGTTGCGAAGACTGGCAGGAGCACCAAGAAGGCCTCCAAGGCTTCCAAGAAGGCCGGCAAAAAGGCTTCCAAGAAGGGCGCTGCCAAGAAGACCGCAAAGAAGGGCGCTGCCAAGAAGACTGCAAAGAAGCGCGGCCGCAAGAAGGCGTGACGCTCTCGGTGCCGCGAGCGCCGC
>DASQDA010000233.1:0-6507 GCA_035634435.1 Polyangiaceae bacterium | reverse complement strand
CTTTTTCAAAGAGCGGGGCAGTGCGGCAGCTTATCGAAAGACCCGGCGTGGCCCTTGCCGATTAGCCGCGGGATGCTTGCAGGCGACGAATGCGTTCCTCGAGCGGAGGATGCGAGCTGAACAGGCTGAGCTTGCCGCCACGGATCCCGAAAGCCGTCATGGCCTTGGGCAGTTGAGAATCGTTGTCGCCCCCCAGCCGGCGCAACGCGCCGATCATCTTGTCGCGACCCGCCAGAGCTGCGCCGCCCTGGTCCGCACGAAACTCGCGATAGCGGCTGAACCACATCACGATCAGCGTCGCCAGCAGGCCGAGCACCAGCTCGCAGGCAATGACGGTCACCCAGTAACCGATGCCGCCGGCGCCCTCGCGCTCATCCTTGCCGCGCAGCATGCCGTCGACGATGCCGCCGATGATACGAGCCAGGAAGATTACGAAGGTGTTCAGCACACCTTGAATCAACGTGAGCGTCACCATGTCGCCGTTGGCGATGTGTGACACCTCGTGCGCGAGCACCGCCTCCACTTCGCTCTTGTCCATCCGCTGCAGCAGGCCGGTGCTCACTGCGACCAGAGCGCTGTTGCGGGTTGCACCCGTAGCGAAGGCGTTGGGCTCGGGCGCGTCGTAAAGCGCTACCTCCGGCATGCCGATGCCAGCTCGCTGCGCCTGCCGGCGCACCGTGTCGAGCAGCCAAGCCTCCGTCGGGTTGCGTGGCGACTCGATGACTTTCGCGCCCGTAGTCCACTTCGCTATCCACTTGGACATCAAGAGCGAGATGAACGAACCGCCGAAGCCGATGACCGCAGCCATCAGCAACAAAGGCCCGTAGCCACCCATGAAATTGGGCGGAATCACGCCAGTGGAGATCAGCAGCCGGCTCACCGCACTGAGCAGGAGCAGGACTGCCAGGTTCGTGACCAGAAACAATGTGATGCGCTTGAGCACCGGTTTACCTCCGACGAGCGAGCCAAAGCCGGCTCGAACACGTCCTAGAGGTATAAGCACCGCACCGCGCGCTGTCCACTCGCGCGCCTGCGGGGAATACTTCTCATGCACGCTGGTTTAAAGCATGCCGCGGCACGCGCGCGCTCACGCCGAAGGGCGAACGTGAGCTCTGCGCTGCGCGCCGGACCTGGGCACCACGACACGGCGCTCCCACAGATCCTCGACGGTATCGCGCAACGTCTCCCCCGGTTCGCGTGAGCTCCAACCCAGCTCGCGTTCCGCTTTGGAAGCGTCGCAGTACCAAAAGTACTGGGCCATTTCCAGGCTGCCTTCGTCGATCGGCGGCTCGCCGCCGATGGCGCGCACCGCCTGACTGTAAAGACGACCCATACTCATCGCCACGGGTCGGGCGCGCGGCATGGGTAGCCATGGTCCTTTGACGCCGCTCACGCGCTCCAAACGGGTGAAGAACGCGGCGATTGTCAGGTTCACCGCATTGAGCAGGTACCGCTCACCGGGTCGTCCACGTTCCAGCGCCAGCAGCATGCCGCGCGCCGCATCGCGCACGTCGACGAACGCGACCCCGCCTGCCGGCACCGCGGGTACCGACCGCTCCAGGAATCGGCGCACATCGGCGGTCGAAGACTCACGGAGGTCGCCGGGGCCCAGCAACAAGCTGGGGTTGACCACCAGCACCTCGAAACCGGGCGCGTTCGCCGCTAGCGCCGCGCGTTCCGCATACAGCTTGGAGCGGTAGTACGGCCACATGGCGACGAGCTCGAGGGGCGCGCTCGAGCTCTCGTCGGCAATGGCGTCGGGGTCGCGGCTGACGGCAATCGTGCCGCTCGTGCTCGCAACCACGACCCGTCGCACACCGGCCGCGCGCAAACCCGCCAGCGCTCGCTGCGTGCCGACCACATGCAGCTGGTGCAGCTCTTCGCCCGCGTCACGCCCTCGGATCACCCGACCGGCTGCAAGGAAAGCCACCTCGGCGCCACGCGCGCTTTCAGTCACCGCCGCCTCGTCTCGGATGTCCACGGACTCCACCGGCATGCCATCCAGCTCCCCCCCGTTGCCGGAGGTGAGGATGAGCTCGTGCCCCGCCGCCCGTAGCAAGCGGCTGAGGTGAGAGCCGAGAAATCCGGTAGCCCCACTCACCCACACGCGTCGGGCTCGCGGCGGACTGGAAGGAGGAAGGGAGCTTGCGCTCATTCAGCGTCCGAGCTTTGCAACTGGAAGGCCTTTTGAAAGGTGAACAGCAGGGCAATGTTGTTCGACTTCACCGCGCCAGCCATGAACTCCGCCGGCGAAGGCGTGTACCGCTCGCGCACGATGCGTCGAAACATGGCAGGTGAGGTCTTGAGCACGCAGTCGGCGGGGCTTGCGACCTTGCCGGGCTGCACCTCGCAGGAGCTCTGCGTGATCCGCACGGTCCAGCGCTCGGTGTCGCCAAGTGCGAAGTAGAAGCTCAGGGGCTCGTGAACCGAGCCAGCCACGAACCGACTCTCGAGCTCGCGGAACACACGCTCGAGCGGCTCGGCCTCCGAGCGCGGCAGCGCACCCAGATCGCGCGACTGCAGCGTGCGGGTGTCGAGCACCTGGCCGCGCTCGAGAGCCTCCACCGCGCGCTGGATGAGCCGCGACACGACTCGCGCCGCTTCGGCCGGCGCCATTCCCGCGGTCAGTCGCCGCAGCTCGGCGATTTGCAGGGGCGGGCCGATGCGCGCGGACACTTCGCGGTTGCGGATGAGCTTGGCCCCCTTGGGCAACGCGCCGTAGGTGCCACCGAGATACACCGGCAGCACGTCGACCCCGTGGTGCAACGCGAGGTGACCGACTGCCGAACGGAACTCGTGGACCGCGCCGTCGGAGCTGCGTGTGCCCTCCGGAAAAATGAGCACCGTCTTGCCGCCATCGATGAGCTCACCGGCTTGGCGCAGCGCCTGCCGCAGCGAGCCATTGCGCGCCATGGGCACGAGGTTGGTGAAGTTCTCGAAGTAGGCCTTGCGCCAGCGCGCACCTTCGAAAAAGTAGTCTTGTGCCGCCAGCGACACCAGGTCCTTGCCGTAGCTGCCGAGCGCATACTTGACCAACCCCATGTCGAGGTGACTCGCGTGATTGGCGGCGACGATCACGTTGCGGTTGTGCGGAATGAATGCGCTGCCGGACACCTGCGTCCGCAGCACGCTTTCGTAGAAGCCGAGCTGGGCGCGGCCCATCCATTCCATGGCGGCTTCGCGCAAGACCTCAGGCACCTGCAACGAAGTCTCGTCTTTGACGATGGTCTTGGTGGGCGAGACGCGGGTCCGCTCGCTGGCCTCGCGGACGAGCGTTTCGGCGTCACCGATCGTCACACAGGCCGTCAGCTGCTCGGCGTCGATGCTTCGCCCGATCTGAGTCTCGAGCGCGACCAGCAGCTCCAGCAACATCAGCGAATCAAACCCGAGGTCACCGCGCAAGCTATGCTCCGGTGCGAGCTCGGCCGGGTCCCGCCGACCAATCGCACCCACGGCGCCGCGCACGGCAGCAGCCAGGGAATCGACGCCCTTGCCGGGTAGAGCTCGCGCACCATCGCTCGGTTCGAGCAAGCGCTCGAGCGTCCGTCGCAGCTCCGGCCGCTTCACCTTGCGTGATGCTGTGCGCGGCAACGCGCTATCGACCACCCGCACGAGCGCGGGACGCAAGGCTTGTGGCAGCTTTTGCAGCTCACGCTCCAGCGCCAAGCGCGCGCGCTCCTGGCGCTCGCTACGGCTGACACCCTCCTCGGCGGCGGGCACTGCCACACAGGCGACACGCTCACCGCCGCGCCCGTCGCTGATACCCAGCACCGATAGCTCCGCGACGTGCTCGATACGGCCGAGCCGCGCCTCCACGTCGTCCGGATAAACGTTCTCGCCGTTCGAAGCGACGATCACGTCCTTGGCGCGGCCGACGATCACCAGGCGACCCTTCTTGTCGAGCTTGCCGAGATCGCCGGTGTGCAACCAACCATCGTCGCCGAGGGTGCGTCCGGTCGCTTCCGGGTCCCCGTCGTAGCCGACCATCACGTTGGGTCCACGCGCCACCACCTCACCCACTCCCTCGGGGTTGGCGGCATCGATGCGGAGCTCGACGCCCGGCACTGGACGCCCCACGTGGCCGGAGCTCGCGCCGGGCCTGCCTTCCGCCACTGTCAGCACGGGCGAGGCTTCGGTCAGCCCATATCCTTCGGCCAGATGTAGGCCGAGCCCCGCAAAAACGCGGTGTGTGCGCTCGGGGAGCGCTGCGCCTCCACTCACGAGAAAGCGCAGATGGCCGCCGAGCCCCTGGTGAACGGGGCCGAACAGCAGCTTGCCCGCGTCGATGCCGACGTTCTTTCCAAGCGCTCGGTTGAAGTCGACCGCGATGTCGAAGAGCCGCGCAGCGAAGGCGCCGTGCGCGGCGATGCGCGTGCTGATTCGACGCTCCAGGAGCTCCCAGAGCGCCGGCACTCCGACCATCGCCGTGATGCGAGCCTCGGCGAGCACCGCGGTCAGACGCTCACCCGTCAATTCATCGAGATAGACGACGCGAGAGCCGCGCGAAAGCGGCAGCAGCAAGCCACACGTGAGCTCGAAGGTGTGGTGGAGCGGCAGCACACTGAGCACCCGGTCGCCCTTCCCGAGCGGGAACAGCGGCGCGAGCATGGCGATGAGCGATGTCAGGTTGCGGTGCGAAAGCGCCACCCCCTTGGGCTTCCCCGTCGTGCCGCTGGTATAGATCAGCACGGCGACGTCGTCCGCGGAGACCTCGCGTAGCTCCATGCCAGGGCCGGGGGCCGCCAGCTCGTGCAGGTCGAGCACGGAAACCTCGGTTCCCAGCCGCGCGGCCACGCGCTCTCGCACCGGAGCGTCGGCCAGGAGCAAACGAGCGCCGGAGGCCCGGGCAAGATTGGCGGCAACCTCCGGCTCGACATTGAAATCGAGCGGCACGACCGTGCCACCAGCCCACAGGATCCCGAACAGCGCGATGGGCCACGCCGGATGGTTCTGGGCGGCGAGCAGCACGCGCTCGCCCGGCTGCAAGCCGGCTTGCGTCAGTCGCAGGGCGAGCGCTTGCGATTGCTCGCGCCAGCCGCGGAAGGTAAGCCGGCTCAACCCCTCCGTCTCGGTGCGCTGCAGCGCCACCGCAAGGTCGTGCCGTTCGGCCATCTCGCGCAGCAGGAACGGCAGCGTTTCGTGGCGCGTCGGCGGATGGATCGGCCGCTTGAGCTTCTTGTCGATCTCGGGGAACACCCACTTTTCAAGACCGGGAACGTGCACCTCCAGAAACCACGAGCGCCAGTCGATGCTCTCCGGGCTCCAGTCGATCTTCTGCTGGTCGGGGGCCGCGAGACGCGCTTTGGCGGCGCGCACGTGGTCGCAGCGGAACACGTACTGATACTCGGAGGTGAAGGGCAAAAAGACGCCGAGCACATTGCCGACGCGGCGCTGCTGGTCTGCAAATTGCGTGACCGCTCGCGTGGCAGGCCTGAGCAGGGGCTCGACCGGTCCCAGGGAAACCTTGCCCAGCAAACCGGCGAGCGTGCGTGCGCCCTGGGCGATGGCCGAGGGCCCGCGCTGCTCGAACTGTTCCTTGGAGACGAGCTGACCTTCGAAGTGCGCTTGCAAGAAGCTGAGGAGGGGCCCTCCCTTGCCACTCCTCTGATAGTAGCGGCGCTTGTAGAGCCCAGACAGCTCGAAGAAGCGCCGCATGGTGCAAGGGTTCGAATCGCTGGACCCCAGCTGATAGACGACCGCGGCCCTCCCCTCGAGCAGCTCGCCCAGAGCGAGCGTGAGGCCGCTGGCGACCATGTCGCACGGGATCACGTCCAGGTAGTTGTCGGAGCCCGGAATCTGCAAGCCGCCCTGGCGCAGGATGTAGATGAGCGGCGCGCTGGTATTGATCCCCTCGGTCCAGCCAGGAAAGGGATAGCGCAACGTGGACTCCACCACGGCCGGTCGCACGATGGTGAAGGGCAGCCCCGAGGCAGCGGCGATCTGCTCGCCAATGGCCTTGGTGTACGTGTACGTGTTGGGGAAGCCCCAAAACTTCGCGCGTTCGGTGCCCGTCTCGGCCAATCGCGCCTCGACGAACTTACGTTTCACCCGTTCGAACTCGGCGTCCAGCACGGCGCCGCGGGCCGGCTCGCCGCGGTCTTCCAGCTTCTTTTTGGCCTGATCGAGGAAGTGGCTCTGCCGGAAGGCGTCACTGGCCCGATGCCGCGCCTGCTCGATGACGTCGAGGCACTCGCCGATCTCGCGGTCGGCGTCCCAGTGCGAGCGCTCGAGCTCACCGGCACGCGGGAACGGGTGCTGCAGCGGATCCGTCTCTTCGACGAAGCCCGTGCGGCTGCCCGCGACGAAGGTGGTGCTGGTGTGTAAGAGCGGCACCTGCCCGAGGTCGCGCGCGAGCGCGACGAGGTTTTGCACGCCGAACGCGTTCACCTCCAGGGCCTCATCGAGCGGCGGCTCGAAGTCCACCACGCCCGCAACGTTGACGACGGCGTCAATGCGGTCGCGCAGCTCGTCGCGGCGCGTCGGCTCGAGCCCGCAAAAGGGCTGCAC
>DASQDA010000232.1:0-4124 GCA_035634435.1 Polyangiaceae bacterium | reverse complement strand
GCGCTGCTCGGCAACGAGCCGCACCTGAACGAATAGCACAACCGCGCCCCGGCTGCGGCGGCGACCAAGGCGTCCTCGCAGGTGAGCTGTTCGCGCGCCCGGGGGGTCGTGCTAGCAAGCAGGCCGTGAGTGTCCGAACCGAGCTCGTCCAGGCGCGTCGTATCGTCATCAAGGTCGGCTCACGTGCAATCGCCAGCCAAGAAGAGCTGATCCAGCGCCTGGCCGGCGAGATTGCGGAGCTTCGGAGGCGCCAGCAGAGCTGCGTCGTGGTCTCGAGCGGAGCCATCGCCCTGGGTTGCAGCCGGCTCGGCTACGGCAGCCGCCCTCAGGAGATGGCCCGCCTGCAGGCTGCTGCGGCCGCTGGCCAGAGTGTCTTGATGCGCCGCTACGACGAGGCGCTCGGCGCCCAGGGCATCACGGCGGCGCAGGTGTTGCTGACGCACGCCGATCTTGCCGACCGCGAGCGGCTCGGCAACGCGCGCGACGCGTTCGCCGCCCTGCTGGAGGCGGGTGCAGTGCCGGTGGTGAATGAGAACGACACCGTCTCGACGGAAGAGATCCGCTTCGGCGACAATGATCAGCTGGCCTCGATGGTAGTGCCCTTGGTGGGCGCGGACGCGCTGGTCCTACTCACCGACGTCGAGGGTGTTCTCGACGGCAAGGGTCAGCGCATCCCCGTGCTTTACGGCCGCGAAAGCAACGAGTTGCTCGCGGAAAACCCCGAACGCCTCGGGAGTGGTGGCATCCAGAGCAAGGTCGACGCGGCGCGCAAAGCCTGTCGCTCGGGCGCCGCAGTGGTCATTGCCCCGGCGGGGCGCGTCGGTGTGCTGCGCGCCCTGTTCGACGGCGAAGACGTCGGCACGTTTTTTCCGCGCGTGGGCACCGCGTTGCGCGCACGCCAGCACTGGATTGCGTTCACGTTGCGTCCACGCGGCGCGTTATTGCTGGATGCGGCCACGGCCGAGGCGGTGCGCGGGGCGAGCACCAGCGTGCTGCCCGCAGGGGTTGTCGGCGTTCGCGGCGAGTTCAACCCGGGGGACGCCGTGCGCTTGGTCGGTCCGGACGGCGTGGAGGTGGGTCGCGGGCTCACCCGACTCGGAGCTCTGGACGCCGCGCGGAGTGCGGGGAAACACCGCGAGGAGCTGGCGCTCCTGTTCGGCGCTCCCGCGAATGAGATGCTCGTGGTGCACGAAGACGACGTCGTGCTCGCCGAATGAGCCAGGCGCCGCTTGGCTTCGGCGCTCGCCGACACTGGTCCTTCCACTTTGCCGGGCGTCGTCGCGCGAGGCGCTGAGACGAAACGCATCGGCTCGCACCCTCTGCGACATGTGGCTTGGAAACGTGCGACATGGACTCGCGCTGAGGCCGTCTGCGTGCAAACATGGGCGAGCTTGAGTACCAGACGCAGTAGCGTCGGGCTTCGGAACATTCGAGCGGGAGCAGTGTCGGAACTTGGCTGCCCGCGCCTACAGCTTCGCAGCGCTCGAATGCCGAGGGCCCGCGTTCATCGTTCATCCCGTCCGTCCGTGCCGGCGCTCGCTGGCGCGTTAGCTTGCGCTTTGGCCGCTACCTCGTGCGCCATGTTCGGTGCGTGGCGCCCGCGAGCAAGTGAGCCAGCACCGCGACCCGCCGCCGCGAACATCGACGGCTCCCTCGCGCCCACGAAACCGCCGCGTGCCGACCTCACGAGTGAGGATGATTTCGTGGTGCGGGTGATGGTTGGACCCGTCAATTGCACGGGTGCCCTCATTGCCGACGACCGCGTGCTCACGGCGCACCATTGTGTGGCTGCGCGCAGCGCAGCGGGCGACTTCGAGCCCCGCGACGTGCTCCCCGCGAGCGTCCGCGTGGAGCTCGGAGGCGACACGCTGCCGTGGGCCGAGGTCGGGGTACGCTCCATCGTTGCGCCCAACTGTGGTTACGCCGCGGGCCATGGCGACATCGCCATCTTGGTTCTGGAGCGGCCGCTGCGGGGCGTGCTCACCGGTGCCGTCGAGCTCGACAAGGCTCCCGCAAAAGGTGACGCCTTGCTGCCGATCGGCTTCGGTCGCTGCGCCGGCACGAGCGATGGCATCTACCGCAAGCGTCGCTCCGGCTCCCCCATCGCGCGCGTGCTCGACTCGCGGTTTCAGCTGCAGGCGGCTATCTGCCCGGGGGACTCCGGCGGGCCTGCCATCAGCGCTGATAGCCGCAAGATCGTCGGCGTCGTATCTGCGAGCGTGATGGATGCGAGTGAGGCGTCATTCGGCTTCACCGAGCTTACCCGGCTGGATCACTTCCGCAGCGTGTTCGCGGCCGCCGCGCTGATTGCGGGGGGTACGAGTCCCTCGGAAGTGCCTCCCGTCGAGTGCCGGCACTGACCTGGGCTGTAGGTCCAGGTGGGAACACGCGTCGTGACGCGGAAGCATCTGCTATTCGCCCGCTCGAGGCGCTAGGCTTCGCTTTGAATGCGACTCCTGTTGCGCGGCTTGCTGTGGGTCCTGGTTCTCGGGGGCTTGCTCGTCGGTCTGTTGCGGGCAGTGGCCATCCGATGGTGGCAGGTCCCAATCGACGACCCCTACCTCGAAGCTTCCATCGCGCCGACGCTGCGCGGCGGTGACTGGCTCATCCTCTGGCGCTTCAGCCCTCCGCGTCTGGGTGATCTGGTGATGTGCCCTGAGCCCGCCGCTCCGGAGCGCATCGTCATCGGGCGCATCGCTGGGGTGGACGGCGACACCGTCGAGGTGAACGGATCGACCCTGCGCATCAACGGTCGCCGCGTGGGTACCGAAGGTAGTTGCAGGGACGACACCTTCAGCATCCAAGATCCGAAGACCGGTGAGAAGGTGACGCAGCACTGTGACATGGAGGTGCTTGGTGGCGGCCGCCACTTGCGGGGCAACGCCGCGGAGACGCCCACGGAAACAACCTCGAAGGCGCGTGTGGATGACGACGAGCTCTTTCTGCTCAGCGACAATCGCGCCTTTCCCTACGATTCACGCGAGTTCGGACCGGTGGAGGCAGTCACGTGCAAGGAGACCGTGGTTTTCCGGCTGATCAGCGCGCGGGGCTACGGCGATGTCGAGAGCCGCTTCACGTTCATTCGCTGAGCCGCGGGCTGCCGGCGTTCACCGCTCCTTTTCAGCGCTGCCATGCGGAGCGTGGGTGCAGCCATCGGCATGACGGTCGGCCCGTGGTTAGGCAGAGCGAAGACCATAAAGGTCGTTCCCAGCGAGCTCAAAGTAGACGACTCTTCCAGAATGCCGTCGTTTCAGTCATGCTCGCCCTAGGAGCGACAGCGAAGGAAGCTTTTCATGGATCAAGCCAAGTACTTCGTATGCGAGTCGTGCATGACTCCCGTCCCGAGTGGCCACAAGTTTTGTGGCCGTTGCGGGGCTGCGGTTCCAGACAACGCGCTGCACCTGCAGTCGCACTACTACAGCGACATGCAGGATCCGACGCGCGCCCGTCTGATTCTGGTGCGCGGCGACGGAATGGACGGGCTCTCCTACCACTTGAAGGCGGAGCAGCACGTCGTTGGCCGTCAGGGCCAGGTCGAGTTCCCCGAAGACCCCTTCGTCTCGCCGAAGCACGCCAACTTCTTCTACCGTGACAACCGTCTGGTGGTCCGCGACGAAGGGTCACTGAACGGCGTCTACTTCCGAGTGCGCGGTGCCGTGGAGATTGGGCCTGGCGACATGTTTCTGGCCGGCGAACAGGTCTTTCGTCTGGACTCCACGCCCAAGCCGGCTGACGGCGCCGATCCGGACGGCACCTTTTTCTACTCCTCGCCGAAGTACCCGAGCGCGTTTCGGCTCAATCATATCCTCGAAGGCGGCGCCATCGGCATGACGGTCTACGCCCGCACCCCCTCGTTATCCATCGGGCGTGAGGACGGCGACCTGAACTTTCC
Organism: Polyangiaceae bacterium; assembly: GCA_035634435.1. GTDB lineage: Bacteria > Myxococcota_A > Polyangia > Polyangiales > Polyangiaceae > PMG-095. The sequence goes on along the minus strand of DASQDA010000232.1, from coordinate 232 downwards.
GGGCGACGTTTACATGTCACCCAAACACTGCTCCGTGGAGGAGCACGACGGCAAGCTCACGTTGACCGATCAGGACAGCCGCAATGGCACGTACATCCGCTTGAAGGCGGAGAGGCCGCTCAGTCATGGCGACTACATCTTCATCGGGCGTCGTCTACTGCGCGTGGAAGTGAATTCGAACTGACCGTTGTCGCGCCGTCAGAGAATCAGGCACCCACTGGGGTGAATGCCT
>DASQDA010000231.1:0-2002 GCA_035634435.1 Polyangiaceae bacterium | reverse complement strand
GTGGAACCCAGCGGTGGAAGATCAGGCTACGGACCGGGCCTACCGCATTGGGCAGAAGCGCACGGTCCACGTGCACAAGTTGGTCTGCGCCGGCACCGTGGAAGAGAAGATCGACCGTTTGCTCGAGCAGAAGCGCGAGCTCGCTTCGAAGGTGGTCGGAAGCGGCGAGCACTGGATTACCGAGCTTGGGACCAGCGAGCTCCGTGACCTCTTCACCCTTGGCCAGGGCGCTGTCGTCAGCGCCGACGAGAGCGATGAGGAGACGCCAAGCGCTCCAGCGCGTCGGGGTAAGGACGTCAAACGCAGGCGCACGGAGCCGCGCGCATGAGCCCCGACAACAGCGGGCGCTTCTTCCCGCCTGCCACCAAGAAGCCGCCGCCCGATCACGGCATCAAGATGAAGAGGGCCGGCACCACCTGGTGGGGTCAACGCTGGCTCGAGGCGCTCCAGACCGTGCTGGGCGCCGGCTCAGGGCGCCTGGCACGCGGTCGAACCTACGCACGCGCGGGGCGCACGCATGACCTGGTGGTCAACGGCGGCAAGGTCAGCGCCAAGGTCACTGGCTCGCGCGCAGCTCCCTACGCGATCACGCTCGAGCTAGCGGGGCTCGATGCCGTAGCCTGGCAGCAGGCAATCGCCGGCATGGCGGCGAAAGCGCAGTTCGCGGCCGAGCTTCTTGCAGGCGAGATGCCCAAAGAAATTGATGAAGTGTTCCTGCAGGCGGGCAGCAGCCTGTTTCCTCGGCAGCGCGCCGAGCTGGTGACGAGCTGCTCCTGTCCGGACTGGGGCGACCCGTGCAAACACGTCGCAGCCACGCACTTCATCCTGGGGGAGGCGCTCGACCGCGACCCTTTCCTGTTGTTCGAGCTGCGCGGCCGCACCAAGGCCCAGGTGCTCGAAGCGCTGCGTTTGGCCCGCATCGGTGAAGACGCCTCCGCATCGGTGCCGTGGACGGAGGGCGGCGCGCTGCGTCCGACGGAGGGCACCGCAAAGCCCGAAGTGCCCAGCGTGGAGCTGGGCATGCTCGATGCAGCGGACTATGACCGCGCGCCCGAGGCGCTTCCGGTCCTTCAGTTCTCGTTCGATGAGCCAGTCGTTCCGGGCGCCTTGCTCCGGCAACTTGGTGCGCCCGCGGCATGGGCGTCCGACCAGTCCCCCGCCGAGGCGCTGTCACCACTGGTGCGCCGGGCAGCGGCAGCAGCGAGGCGCATCGCGCATGCCGAGCCAGCCGCTGAGCGTGTGCCTTCCAAGCGCGGCGTTTCCAGGCGGACTCGCCGCTGAGGACCCCAGCGCAATGTCTACTCTTTCTGACCTGGGACCCGCGGCGCTCGCGCCCCGAGCAGCACCCTCAGCTTCCTCAAGAGGGCCTCGGGCATGATGGGCTTGGCCAGGAACTCGATGCCGGAGTCCAGGACGCCGTGATGAACGATCGTGTTCTCGGTGTAACCGGAGACGAAGAGCACCTGCATGTCGGGCCGCAGTGGTGCGAGCCGCTCAGCGAGCTGACGACCGCTCATGCGCGGCATCACCACATCCGTGAGCAACAGATGAATGGTCGCCGGGAACTGTTCGCACAGCAGAAGCGCCTCGCCGCCGTTTCGGGCTTCGAGCACATGGTAACCATGTTTACGCAGAATGGCCCGTATGACGGTGCGGACCTGCTCCTCATCCTCGACCACCAGGATGGTCTCGGTGCCCGTGAGCGACAGCGACGTCGGCGGGGTGACGGACGCACTGGCCAGCTCGCGCTCCGAGCGTGGCAGGTACACCTTGAAGGTCGTGCCACGGCCCGGCTCGCTGTAAACCCAAATGTGCCCGCCACTCTGCTGGACGATGCCGTACACGGTCGCTAGGCCGAGGCCCGTGCCCTTGCTCTTGTCCTTCGTCGTGAAGAACGGTTCGAATATGCGCCCCTGCGTCGCCCTGTCCATGCCGCAGCCCGTATCGGAGACCGCTAGAAGAACGTATCGGCCTGCGACCACGCCGGCGTGATCGGCTGCGT
>DASQDA010000230.1:0-3965 GCA_035634435.1 Polyangiaceae bacterium | reverse complement strand
AGGCCGCGAAAGGCGTGCACGCTCGCGGCCTCGAGCCACGCCGCGTCAGCTAGATGACGAGCGAAACCGCTCTGGAGCCTGCGCGCGGCCGGCCTCAAACCAGGCGGACGCCGGCCTTCGCAGGGCATTGGCGCAAGCAGGCACAGAACACTCTCGGGCGACTCTCTCGAACAGGTCACGGCCTGAAATTCAGAGCAAACCTGCTGGCACTGGGCCGCGTCGAGCTCTCCGCCGCCCGCGAAGCTCGCCTCCACGGCTCGAGACTCCAGCGTGGGCAGCTCGGGCCCGTCGTCGGGACACGATGAGGCGCCCAGCGCGCAGCCGCTGAGTGCGAGCGGTGCTCCCAGTAACAGCACACGTTGCAGCAGCTGATGCATCCAAGCCGTCGTCATTGCGCACACCTCCCGTACTCGTCCGTCTCGAGTGCCCGCTCGCACTTGTCCCCATCGCCACTCTCTTCAACATTTTGCGCCGCGCGCTCGCAGTTGGCCCGCAGCTCGGGAGCCCCTTTCGCGCAGCATTGTCGCAGAAGCCCTGCCACTTCCGCACACGCTTCGCCGCCGGCACAGCCACAGCAGACCGTCAGCGCAAGCGGCAAGATCCAGAAGCCACCCATTGCTCCATGTAAACACGAGTCGACGACGCTAGGTAGCAGCTCGCGACGATCGCCGGCGCGGCCGCGGGCACTCCGAGCAGCGCCGCCTGGTGCTCACGAGGCGCTGCAGGCTACTTCTTGTTCTTGCCGAGATCGGCCAGCGCCGCTTTCGCTGCCGCGCCGAGGCCCTTGCCGCCCGTGAGCTCGACCACCTTGCTGAGGTGCTGGGCAGCGGCCTTCTTGTCTTTGGCCATCAGGTGCTTGCCTAGGTAGAAGTGAGCGGGTGCGGAGTCGGGCTCGAGCTTCAAGGCTGCTTCGTAGTCCGCTTGAGCGCCCGCGTCGTCGCCGGCGTCGTGGCGGCAAACCCCGCGCCGGGCGTAGAGCTCGGCGACGGGCTTGGCTTTGATGGCGCGGTCGAGCACCGCGACACATTCCGCTGGCGCTTTTAGCTTGCCGAAACGATGCGCCACGGCCGCCATCAGTTTGGGGTCGTCGGTCTCGCTGCCAGCCCGCACCTGCTCCAGAGCGCGGTCGGCCTGGCCGCTCTGGATCAGCAAATCGGCATAGGCAAGCCGCAGCTCGGGGTCTTGGGGCCGAACCCCGACGGCAACGGCGTAGGCCTTTACCGCGCCTTCGATGTCACCCGCCGTCTCGAGAGCCAGCGCGCGGTTCACCAAGAGCTCAGGGTGCTTGGGCGAGGTCTTGAGCCCCTGCTCGATGACGCTGAGGGCCTCTTTGCCGTTCGCGGCGTCCAGCAGCAAGGCGGAAAGGTTGGCACTGGCGTCCGAGAGCGCGGGATCGAGCTCGAGCGCGTCGCGGTATTGCTGCTCGGCAGCCTTGAACTCTTCGAGCCCCTCGTGCGCGACGCCCAGGTAAAACGCGGCTTGCGGATCCTTGGGAGCCTCGCTGCGCGCCTGCACGAGCACGGATTTGGCGGCGGCGAAGTTCTGCTGCTGGATGGCGTCCAGACCCTGTTGCACCTTAGCGCTCGAGGCCGCAGCCACTGGCGGGGCGTTGGGTGGCTCCTCGAGAGAAGGATCCGGGCTCGACGCCTGCTTGGGAGGCGCGCTGCTACAGCCGGCCAGCGCCCCGAGTAACAGAACCCCGCGCACGACGCGGTCCACGCATCCCTTCATGCACTCGCTCCCTTATCCAGATGCTCCACCAGCGACAGAATACGGCCGCGGATGCTCTCGATGCGAGCTGGATCGGTCAATTTCGAACCGTCGGCTTCCGTCACGTAGAACACGTCGGCGACCTGCGTGCCCTCGGTGTTGATTTTGGCGAGCGAAATGTGCAGTTGCGAAGCCTGAATGGTGTGAGCCAACCAGAAGAGCAGGCCCAGCTGGTCTCGGGTCGTAATCTCGATCACCGTGTCGCGGGTGGCACAGCGGTTATCGAAGCTGACCTCGGTGCCGGAGCCGACCCGCGGGCTCGGGCGATCGGACCAGCGCGAGGTGCGCATGCCACCCGTCACGAGATCGGCCGGAGTGAGCTCGCGGCTCAGCAGGCGGCTGAAGTCGCGTTCGAGACGGGTGGTGGCGGAGAGCACCGCATCGACGGTGCTGCCCCGCACCCAGAACAAATCTAGAGCTCGCGTGCGGCCGAAGGAGTCTACCCAGGAGTAGACCTGCGCGCTGATCACCTTGAAGCGCGCTGCGGAGAGCGTGGCCGTGATCATCGCCAGCAGACCCGGCCGATCGTCGGCGATGAAGGCAAGCTCCACATAGGGATCGGCCTTGGTCATGACCGTAACGTTGACCTGTTGCATCTGCGCTTGGCGCGCAAAGCGCGAGTGCCGCACGATGTCGGCAATGTCGTTGGCGTAAAGATAGCGCTCCGGCATTGCCGCCAGGTAATGCTGCAAGAACTCGCGCTCGCCGCGTTCGGGGCATTGCGCCAGCACGGACTTCTTGACCTGGTCGAGTCGTTCGCTGCCCTCGGTCGAGCGGCCCTCCAGGCGGCGCTCCGCTGATCGATAGAGCTCCTCGAGCACACGCGCTTTCCAGCTCGTCAACGCCGTGGGGCTCGTGGTCGAGACGTCACACAAGGTCAGAATGTAAAGCTCGCGCAAGCCCTCGCTGCCGTGCACTTCCTCGCAGAACGACTCGATGGTCTTCGGGTCATCGAGGTCGCGGCGCGTGGCGACGTGGTACATCCGTAAGTGCTTCAGTACGAGGTGCTGCACCTCGCGCACGTCCGCCTCCGCGACGCCCAGACGCGACAAGATGGCGCCAGCCATCTCTCTGCCGCGCTCGTCGTGGGAGCGGCCGCCAATGTCCTTGCCAATGTCGTGCAACAGCGCGGCAAAGAACAACACATTGGGCCGCGAAATCTCCGCGGCCAACCGCGAGCCTAGCGGATGCTCCGGTGCGAGCTCGCCGCGACAGAACTCCCGCAGCCGATCCACCGCTGCCACCGAGTGCACGTCGACGGTGTACACGTGGTAAACGTCGTGGTGCACGCGACCGACCACCGGCGCAAACTCGGGGATCATCGCCACGAGAAGGCCTACGTCGTGCAGCTCCTTCAATACGGAGCCGGAGCGCAGCCGCGTGCGTTGGATGGTGGTGCACAGCCGCGTGAACAGACGTGCGGCCTCCTCGCTGGCGCGCAGCTTCTCCGGAAAACCGGGGCTCGCCACCGCGCGGGCGATGGAGTCGCGCGCAAATGGGTAGACGCAAACGTCGCGCCGCACCGCCTCGTCATACAGTCGCAGGCTCAAAGCCGGATCCGCTTCGAGATCGAGCGGATTTTCCAGCGAGACCTGGTCGTTGGTGAGCTTGAGACCGCGCCCGATGAGCGTCTCGCGCGGCCGGCGCTTGGGCGGCGGCTCGGCCCGCTGCAACAGCACCTCGCGGCCCTGCCAGAGCACCCGGGCGTGCCGGTAGTACTCACTCATGAACTGCTCGACGCCGGGCCCCGTGCTGCCGTAGCCGAGCTCCCCGGCCAAGGTTTCCTGCTGGTCGAAGCTCAGCCGATCGGATCGGCGCCCGGCGTGCAGGTGCAGCAGATTGCGGACGCGCCAACCGAAGCGGGTGGCCGCTTCGACCTGCAGCCATTCGCGCGGCAAGAGCACGCCGTGGCGCACGAGCTCTTCCAGGTTGTCCACGCGCCAACGGGCGCGCGCGGTCCAGTGCATCAGATCGAGGTCACGCAGCCCACCGATGCCGTTTTTGACGTCCGGCTCGAGCAGGTACAACGAGTCGCCGAAGCGCTCGGCGCGCTCCTCCGCACGCTCCGACAGCCGCTCGAGGAAGCGTCCGATGCTGGAGATGCCGAACAGCCCTTCGAAAGCCCGGCTCAGCATGCGGTCGGTGCTGGAGCGGTCACCGGTGAGCACTCGCCAATCGAGCAGCGTGGTGGCGGT
>DASQDA010000229.1:0-23275 GCA_035634435.1 Polyangiaceae bacterium | reverse complement strand
GTGTTTTCTGCGGCTGGCCAGGCATACGCCAGGAAGCGGCGTTCGGCAGCCTCTTCGTCGATGGCGTCTCCGGGACGCGCAGTCCAGCCGCCAGCCGGCGTCGGCAGACAGACGATGAAGAAGTAGCCGGCCACGGGAATTGCTTCCCCGAGGCGGGTCTCCACGGGCTCCGGGTAGCGCTCGAGCGCCGGCGGATACAAGGGTAAGCCGCCCCGCAGACCGACGCGACCCAGTAGCTCACCCACCAGAGCGGCTGAGCCGATGCTGTCGCCGTCCGGATCGATCGCTGCTCGGCGCCGAAGCGTGTCTTGTGCGAAGACGATCTCTCGCAGGCGCGAGACGGCACTCGCTTCCGTCGCCGCGGTGCCACCTTGCAGAATGCCCGGAATGGCCTCGCGCAGTACGAAACGCACGAACCCAATCGTGGACCCCAGCGCCGCGATGACGGTGAGTACGAGCCACGCTCGGGGTCTGCTCGGGGGGAGCGCCAGATAAGCGAGGAAGCTGCCAACCAGCGTGAAGAGCGCGAGCTTCGGCAGGAAAATGGCCAGCGTGCCCAGCACGGCCAGTGCGGCGTAAAGGGCGGGGCGCCACGCGGGGGCGACGTCCGCCGAGCTCGGCGCTTGCATCGTCACGCTCACCGCTCGGGAGGCCGAGACGAGCTGCGCGTGCCTTCCAGGACTTCCTCTGCCAGATCGTGCCCGCTGACGGAGTAGCCAATCAAGTGTCGTGACGCGGGATCGGGCCTGCTCGGGAGCGGCGGCTCGGAGGTCGGCGTGGCTGGAATCGCCAGCTCCTCCTGCGGGAAGGCGTCGAACGCGGGTCCGCGGCGGCGTGCATCGCCGTGCTCGGCTCGTTGTCGGCTGGAAGCAGATGGCTCGACCAGGCTCACCAAGGTCGTGCCCTTGAGTCGGTGCTCGGCAAGCTCCGCCGACGCGCGATCGTGAGCCTCCTCGGCAAGTGCCTTCTCACGTGTCGCGCGCTGCTGCGTCGACTGTGACGCGGCGTCGCTCAGCGCCGGTTCGCTGCTGGAGCCGGCCATCCGGGCTCGATGGCGCTCCAGCTCCTCCCGGGCTGCGTCGCGCTCGGCAGTCAGCCGCAGCAACGTGGTTTGCGCTTCGTCCCGTTGCGACTGCAAGCGCTGCACCACGTCGCGCGCCGTGTCCCGCGCGGAGTTGGTGCTGGCGTCGAGCTTCTGGCGCAGCTCGTTCATCTCGCGCATGTGATCCGTCCACAGGGCCGCGATGAAAGCGTCGTGCTCCTCGAGCAGGAACTTGCGTTCGCGAGAAGCTTCTTGCTCCGTTCGCGACAGCGCCTGCTGCAACAACGTGACGCGGTGCTGGAGCGCGAGCTGCTCCAGATTACTGCTGGCCAACATCTCGCGCACGAGCGTCAGCTCCGCGGCTACTTCACCGTTCGCCTGGCTGGCTCCGCTGACGGTCGCGCTCAGGTGTTGCACCGCTCGCAGCAAGGCGCCCAAACCTGCCTCGGTGCGGGTGTTCGCGGTCAGCGCCGCGTGAAGGTGTGCTTCGCTGCGGGCGGCCAGTGTGGGCGGAACGGCGTGGCGGAACACGGCGGGCGGCACACCGCTCTCTCGATCGGCGGTCCGCGGCGCTTCCGGACCGGAATCGGGGGCGTTGCTGGGGGCTGGTGCGCCAAAAGGTGTTGCCATTGCTCGCTTCGCTCCCCGTTGCCAATGTCGGACTGACTCTCACTTATACGTCAGCTTGCGTCGGCTTTCCCGGATTATCCTCGCGAGCAGTAACGAGAGCTTGGCTCGGCGCTTTCCCGCACCCTGCCTGAGCGCTACTAGGTCCCGATGAGCCCAGAGTCTTCGTTTTCGGTCAGTTGGCCGAAGCTGCCGGGCCCGGGTGTGACGCAGCCGCCACGCACTTCGCGCGCCGCGCTGGACGTTCGGCTCGAGCGCTTGCGCTCACAGGCAAATGCGTTCGCCCGCCTCGCGGCCGCTGAAAAAGCGACGTTGCTGCGGGAAGTCGGGCTGCGGTTTGCGGCGCACGCCGAACGCATGGTCGAGCTTGGCTGTGCGGCGAAGGGCATCGATCCGAAGCTGCCCGTGGCAGGCGAGGAATGGTTTTCCACGGTTGCCATCTCGCTGCGTGCGTTGCGTCTGTTCGCGAACGCGCTCGCCGAGGTCGCCACACGGGGCGCCCCGGCGTTGAGCTTTTTGTCATCCGACGGAGAGACGCGTGTGCGCCTGACACCCCACGAGCTCTATGACCGCGCCATCTTCATGGGCTGGTCGTGTGAGGCCTGGATGGCGCCTGGTGCGAGCCCCGACAGCATCCGCGGAGCGCAGGCTCGCTTCTACGCGGAGCGCGAGCCCGAAGGGCACGTGGTGCTCGTGCTGGGGGCCGGCAATGTCGGCTCGATCTCCGTGCTGGACGTCCTCTATCACTCGTTCGTCGAGGGCGGCGTCTGCTTGCTGAAGATGAGCCCGGTCAACGCTTACCTGGGGCCGCTGTACGAGGACGCGTTCAAGCCGCTCATCGACAGAGGCTTTCTGGCCATGGCCTACGGCGGCGCGGAAGAGGGTGAGTACCTGGTTTATCACCCGCTGGTCGAGGCGGTGCATGTTACCGGGTCAGCCGAGACGCACGACCGCATCGTCTGGGGGCCGCCCGGCCCCGAGCGTGACGCGAGCAAGCGGGCGAGCCAACCCCTGCTCGAGCGCAGGGTCACCAGCGAGCTCGGGAACGTCAGCCCCGTGCTCGTGGTCCCTGCTCACTACGACGCGCGGGAGCTCGATGCCCTGGCTCACAACGTCGCCGGTATGGTGATGCACAACGCGTCCTTCAACTGCAACGCCGCCAAGATGATCGTCACCGCCGCGAGCTGGCCGCAGCGTGAAGCCTTCCTCGAGCGGCTCGGCAGCCTCTTCGCCTCGAACCGGCCGCGTCCCTCGTACTACCCGGGAGCGGAGAGCCGCTTCGAACAGCTGCTGGCGGACGTCCCGCGCGCTCAGATCCGGCAATATGGCGAAGGTGTGGTCGGCGCGCTCCCGTGGACGCTGGTGCGCGATTTGTCTCCGAGCAGCGCGTCACCACTGTTTCGAGTCGAGCCCTTTTGCAGCATCGTGAGTGAGACAGCGCTCCCCGTGCGCGACGTGGAGGCCTTTCTGGCGGCCGCACCCACGTTCGCCAACGACGAGCTCTGGGGCACGCTCAACGTGATGCTGATTGCGCCGCGCTCCGTGACGGACCAGCCGGAGCTAGCGCTGCTGCTGGAGCGCGCGGTGACTGAGCTCAACTACGGCACCGTCGGCGTCAACGTCTGGCCTGCGGTCGGTTTCGGGCTTGGCTTGCCGCCTTGGGGGGGAGCCCCGGGCGGCACCCTGAGCGACGTACAGTCGGGGATCGGCTGGGGCCACAACGCGGCGTTGCTCGACGACGTACGGAAGGTCGTGGTGCGTGGACCGCTGCTGGGGTTTCCACGACCATTCTGGTATCCGGGTAACGCTCAGCTGCGTGAGCTCGGCCAAAGCCTTGCCGCCATGGAGGCTGCCCCGAGCTTGCCGCGCTTGCTGCGCACCGCGTGGGTTGCCTCACGGGCGAGCTCGTCCAGATAGGCGTCGAAGTCGACCTGCATGGTGTGGCGGGGCGACCCACCGAAACGGCGGCGTACGCGCTCACGCTCGCGCTTGCTTGCAGCCTGCATCGCGGTGACACTCGGTAAGCTGTAATCACCACGCAAGTGTGCGGCCACGAGCTTGGCCTGAGCCTCCGCGATCGGCATGATAGGCCCGAGCGGCTGACACAGCCCGATGAAATAGAGGTGTGGCGCGTGAGGATGGAAGACGCGCAGGAACAAGGAAAGCTCATTGTCGGGCGCGGCCACGAAGTCACGCTCGAAGAACGGAAACGAGACACGGTAGCCGGTTGCGTAGATGATGGCGTCGACGGGCTCCTCGCTGCCGTCGGCGAAACGAACCCGTGTGCCGCGACGCTCCACGATGTGAGGCTTGGCGCGCACGTGTCCCGATGCCAGTCGCGAGAAGAGCTCATCGGAGACGGTCGGATGCGCGTCGCCCAGGTGATGGTCCGGAAGCGGTAGGCCGAAACGAGCGGGGCTGCCGATCGCGATGTGGTACCAGAGCTCCGCGAGCGCTTGCCGCAAGCGGCGCGGCAACACTCGGGGCAACGCGCTCTGTGCATCGAGCGGCTTGCCTAGAACGTACTTGGGAAGCACCCACGCACCGCGCCGGACTGCCAGCAGCACGTGGCCCTCCGGGGTGGCGCGCGACAGCTCGCACGCGATATCCACCGCGCTGTTGCCGATGCCCACCACGACCACGCGTCGGCCGCGGAGGTCCTCCGGATGCGAGGGATCGACGTAACTGTGCGAGTGGAGCTCGACTCCATCGAAGCTACCGGTCGGCAAGGGGTTCGGCCAGTGAGGATCCCAATGATGGCCGTTGGCCACGACGATAGCCCCGAAGCGGCGGCGCTCACCGCTTGCGAGCGTGACCTCGTACTTGCCGTCCGCCGTGGGCTGCACCTTGGCTACCTCGCTTCGGAAACGGATGTGTCGCTCCAGATCGAACTCACGCGCGTAGTCCGCCAGGTAGCGCGCAATCAGCGTGTGGTCTGGGTAGTCTGGATACACACGCGGCATCGGATAGTCGCGAAACTGCATCCGATCCCGCGAGGTGTTGATATGAAGGGAACGGTAGGCGCTGCTGCGACCGTTGATGTTGCCGAACACCCACAGCCCACCAACACGATCGCTCGCCTCGAAGCAGGTGAATGCAATTCCGGCGTCCGCAAGCGCCTTGCAGGCGACCAGGCCAGAGCAACCAGCACCGATGACGCAGGTTTCTCCGACGCTGGGAGCAGTGCCCTCCAAGCTCGGCGTGCGAGTCTCTGCCGGAGTGGAGGCCGTTGCGTACATCGGGGCGCGCTGAAGATGGCGGTCTTCGCCACTCGCTGCAACACCGGCCGCACACCCAGGGAGGCCGTGCGCTCCGCGCGAGTCGCGAGCTCGACGAGGCTTTTACTGGCGCCAGCTGGTGGGCAACGGCGGGCAGCTGACTTACCATGCATAGACCCCCCTCGAGCCCGGCGTGCGCTTGCCCGCACGAGCTACTGATGGTGGCGCAGCAACTCGATTCAGCACCCGATGCCCCGCGTATTACTCGTCGAAGACTCTTCCAGTATGCGAACCTTCGTTCGGACCGCGCTCGAAGCCGAGCCCTCGCTGGCAGGAGAGCTCGAGGTGGTCGAGGCGGCGAGCGGCTTCGATGCGTTGCGTTTGCTGCCCCGTGGTCCGTACGACCTCGTCATTACCGACATCAACATGCCGGACATCAACGGACTCGAGCTCGTCCAGTTCATCCGCAAGAGCGAGCAGCATCGGTCAACTCCAATCGTGCTCATCTCGACCCAATCCTCCGAGCGCGATCGGCAGCGCGGCCTGGCTCTCGGTGCCGACGCGTATTTGACCAAGCCATTCTCGCAGGAGGCGCTGCGCAAGCTGGCCCTCGAGCACCTCGAGCGACCGGGCCTCAAGGCCGGCCCGCATGCCTGAAATTACCGACAAAGCGCGAGAGGAATTCTTCTCCGAGGCGCAGGAGATCATCGAGACGCTCTCGCGCAACTTGCTGGCGCTCGACGTCGCCAACAAGGAGGGCTCGTCGGACCCGTCGCTCGTCAACGAGGCCTTCCGCGCCGTGCACACGCTCAAGGGCCTCGCTGGGCTGTTCGGCGCCACGCGGCTGGGCGCGCTCTCGCATCGCCTGGAAGATCTGCTCGATTCGCTGCGGCTCGGACGCATGCCGCTCAGCTCGGAAGTGCTGGACGTGCTGTTCTCGTCCATCGACGCCTACCATCAGGTGCTCGAGCTCGAAAAGGCGGGCCGCGATGCCAGCCCTCCCGGCGTGGATGCGCTGCTCGCCAATCTCGATCGCCTGGGAGCCGGCGCCGTCCGCAACGCGATCCCCGTCACCGATTACGAGCTCGACAGCGGCATGCTGGCAGTGCTGACGGAGTACGAGGAACACCGTCTGCGGGCCAACATCGAGCTGAAGTTGTCGCTGTATCGACTGCGTATCCAGTTCGACCTGGCGACCATCGACCGCGCGCTGGAGGACATCAAGGAACGAGCGCGCCGCCATGGCGAGATCATCACCTACTTGCCCACGGGTGACATGGCGAGCGCCGAGGCCATCGAGCTCGACCTGCTGATGGCCTCGAAGGATACGCTGGCTACGTTGATTGGCTCGCTCGGTGCCGACAACATCGTAATCGAGGAAATCCCGCGGCGTCGCCGCTCCCCGGAAGTGATCGCCGCACCGGGCAAGCACGAGGTGCTGTCCGCGCCACTGGCGCTACACGTGGCGCTCTCGGGGGCGCCACAGCCGCGCGAGACGGATCGCGCAGCAGCCATCGACAAGGAACGATCTCTGCGCTCGCTCACGCAAACGGTGCGCGTGGACATCCGCAAGCTCGACCATCTGATGAACATCGTGGGCGAGCTAGCCATCGTCCGCAGCGCTCTGTCCCGCGTCGCGGAGCGCGTCCGCAACGAGGGTCAGAGGCAGCTGTCCACCGAGCTTCTGCGGCTGCACCGCAACTTCGATCGTCGTCTGAGCGAGATGCAGGACGGTATCCTCGAGGTTCGCATGGTGCCGCTCGGACAGGTGTTCGAACGCCTGGCGCGGGTGGTCCGGCAGATCAGCCGTGAGCTCGAGAAGCAGATCCGCCTGGTCATCACCGGCGCGGAGACGGAGATCGACAAGCTCATCGTGGAGGAGCTGAGCGACCCTCTGATGCACATGATCCGCAACGCCATCGATCATGGCATCGAGACCGCCGAGCGTCGCGCGGCGGTGGGCAAGCCTGTCGCGGGCACCATCGCCCTGAATGCCTATCAAAAAGGCAATCACGTCATGATCGAGGTCGAGGACGACGGCCGCGGTATCGACGAGCTTACCTTGGTGGACAAGGCGGTGTTGCTGGGCAAGCTCCCCCGTGAGGACGTGAGTGAGCTCAGCCGTGACGAGGTGCTCGCGCTGATCTTCCTGCCGGGTCTGTCCACACGTGCAAGCGCGGACGACGTTTCCGGGCGCGGCGTGGGCATGGACATCGTCAAGACGAATATCAGCAAGCTGGGCGGCGTCATCGACGTGCACAGCGAGACTGGCATCGGCACGAAGATGACCATCACCTTGCCGATCACGCTGGCGATCGTCAGTGCGTTGATTGTGCGAGCCGAGAGCCACGTGTTCGCGCTACCCCTGGCGAGTGTCTCCGAGGCGCTGAGCTTCGACGAGCCCGCCGTGCGGGTGGTGGATGGTCGCGAGGTCATCACCTTGCGCGGATCCACGCTCCCGGTGTGTCGTCTGAGCCGGCTGCTGATGCTCGCTCCGGCCGAGGAGCTGCAGGGCAGTCGCCGCGGCTTCGTGGTGGTGATCGCGCTCGGAAATCGCCGCCTTGGGCTGGTGGTGGACCATCTCTACGGGCAGCAGGACATCGTGATCAAGCCGCTCGGCCGCTCGCTCAGCGGTGTGCGCGGCTTTGCGGGCGCCACGGAGCTCGGAGATCAGCGGGTGGGCCTGGTGCTCGATTCTGCGGCGATCATCGAGGAAGTACTGGTCGGCGGCGAGGCGCAGCGCGAACGCGCGCGGGTGGCGCATGGCTGAAGCTTCCCGAGCCATGCCCGCGCGGCTGGCGCGGCGCGCGAGTGACCGCGGGCCGATGCGCGAGTTCCTCGTGTTCGCGCTCGGCAGCGAGCTTTACGGCGTCGAGCTCACCCGCATCAAAGAAATCTTGAGCCCGCCTCCGCTGACGCCCGTTCCCCGCGCCGCGCCCGAGGTGGTGGGCGTCTGCAGCGTGCGCGGTTTGCTGGTCGCCGTGCTCGATCTGCGACGGAAGCTGCGCCTGGTCGAGCGTCCCGTGACCCGTCGCGCGCGCATCTTGCTGACGACCGCCGATTCCGGCGAGGTCATCGGGTTGCTGGTCGACGAGGTGCGGCAGGTGGTGCGCCTGTCGGAGAACGAAATCGAGATCGCCGCCGCTCTTGGCAGCGACGTCTCCGAGCACGTGCTGGGCGTTGGCCGACCCGACGGCGCGTTTCTGATCCTGCTCGAACTCAGCGCCATCGTAACCAGTTGAGTCAAACATGTCTCCTTACAAGGCACGCCCCGACCCGCAGAAGAGCTTAGTAGGCTTCGTGGTAGGTGAGGTCGCGTATGCGGTTGCGATTGGCGTCGTCAAGGAGATCGTCAATCCTTCGCAGCTCACCGAGCTGCCGCATGCCCCTATCGCGGTCGCCGGTGTCATGGATCATCGCGGTGAGGTCGTGCCGGTGGTCGATCTGCGCATGCGCTTCGGTTTGCCAGCAGCCCCCGACGCTCGCAGGTGCAAGTGGATCCTGATCGACGTCGATGGGCGCAGCGTGGCGCTGGCCGTGGACCGCGTGACGGGGGTCTTCGGCGCCGCCGGCAGCGACATCAAACCTGCACCATCGCTCGGGGAAGGCGACCACGAGCGCGGCGTGATCGGCGTCACCAGCCACGATGGAGCTTTGACCTTCGTGCTCGACGTTCGGCGCCTGGACGCCCTCACGCTACCGGTGCGTGGGCAGTCGATTCTCCTGGCCGGCGTTCCGGAGGCACCGTGACACTCCTCGAATCTTTGCAGCGCCGCCTGGGATCACGCGATCCCGAGGAACGACGCAAGGCCATCGCCGACCTGTCGCACGCGGCGGAGCTGCCGGTGGCGCTGCTGGTGCAGGGACTTTCCGATTCGGATTGGCGTGTGCGCAAGGAAGCGGTGCTGGTGTGCGTTTCACTCTCGGCGCACCGCGAGCTCCTGGGAGCGCTCGTGGAAGCGCTGTCACACCCCGAGGACGTCGGGTTGCGCAACGCAGCCGTGGAAGCGCTGGGCGGCTTCGGCGAGCACGCAATCGACGCGCTTGCGGTCGAGCTCACGTCACTCAGGCTGGACGCGGACGGACGCAAGCTTGCGGTGGAGGCGCTCGCACGCACCGGTCGACCTGCCGCTCTGCCTATCTTGTCGACGCTCCTGGCTGACAGCGATCCGAACGTGAGATTGGCCGCCGCCGAAGCCGTCGTCGCGCTGGGTGTCGCCGGTGTGGGTGGGGCCGCGGCCGTGCTGGAGCAATGCCTTGGGTCTCCCGAGCCGCTGGTGGCGCTCGCAGCCTTGGAAGGCGCCAACGCGCTTGGCATCACCCTAGCCTGGCCAACCCTGGAGCGCTGTCTGAAGGAGCCGGCGCTGCGTCGGTCGGCGCTGATCGCGATGGGCCGCAGCCGCGACCCCCGTGCCACACCCATTTTGATGGAGGCGCTCAATTCGGCGCGCGGACGCGAGTTTCTGGAGCTCACCCGCGCATTGAGCGATCTCGCTCCGGAGGAAGCAACCGCGCGGGGGCAGCCCTTGGAGCAAGTCTCCAGAGCCACTGGCGCACGCCTGGTCGCCTGCGTGCGTCAGGAGGGGCTCGACGAGGACGCCCGACGCGCAGCGCTGGTGGTCGTGGCATTGTTCCGGGTGGAGGGCGCTGCAGAATGTGCCGTGGAGGCGCTGGCGGATGAGCGCTTTCTGGCGGATGCGCACCATGCGATCGAGCTCCTGGGCCCGCGTGCCCTCAAGGCTCTGGTGGCAGGCGCACACGCGGGCGACGCCGACGCGCGCGCAAACTGCCTGGCATTGTTGGCGCGGCTCGCCGAGCCCACCGACGCCGCGGCGACGCTGGCCGTCGCCCGCGAGGCGCTGTCCGATCCTGCGGCCGAGGTTCAGCGCCAGGCCCTCGCCGTGCTGGCGCACCTCGGAGATGCCTCTTGCATGGACGAGGTAGCGCAGTGTCTGCATTCGCAGGCCTCGGCGTCCACCGCCAAGGCCGCGAGCGTCGCCCTACGCGAGATGGCGTTGCGACATCCCGAAGCCGCCCGCTCGCTGGCTTCGAGCATCCGCCCCGACGACCCCCGCGCGCACGCCGCCTGCATCGCGATTGCGGCGCTCGGCGTGCAAGGCTCGCCGAGCGACGCGGACCTCCCCTTTCTGTCGGCTGCGCTCGCGAGCTCCGAGGGCGCGGTTCGCCGCGCAGCCATCGAAGCGCTGGCTGAAATCAGTGGCAAGGGCTCTGTCGAGGCCGTCGCCTTTGCGCTGACCGACGAAGAAAGAGACGTGCGTGCTGCCGCCGTGGTGGCGCTCGGCCGCATCCGCTCCGAGGACGGCAGCTCGCCCGGCGCGCCGCATCTCATCGATCTGGTACAGCGCTCGCGCGACGCCGAGCTGGTGGCCGCAGCGATCCACGCACTCGGTGAAAGCGGCGACCCGCGAGGGGTCGCAGTGTTGAAGCCGCTCACGCGCTCGGGCGAGCCATTCGTTGCCGTGTCGGCGCTGGAGGCGCTGGCTCGCCTCTCCGGCGAGCATCGGGTCGAGGCTTTGCTCGACGGCTTGCAACATGCGGACGCGGAGGTCGTCAAGGCCACGATGCTGGCGCTGTGCGACGCCGCGGCTGACGCGCGCGTGCTCACGCACCTCGGGGCTTGCCTGGGCCACGATGCCTGGGACGTGCGCAGGCTGGCAGCAGATCTGCTGGGGCGCGTCTCCGGAGACGGAGCACTCGTCCTCCTGCGCGAGCGGCTGGCCAGCGAGGCAAGCCCCATGGTCCAGGAAGCGATTGCGCGGTCGGTTGCGCACATCGCCGAAATCCGCCGCAGCTTGCTACCACCGATGGGGAGTCTGCGCCCACGATGAGATCGTCTGGTCTCGACACTCCGCATCGCCTGGCAGCCGACGAATTTCGTCTGCTGCGGGACCTCGTTTATGACTATGCTGGGCTGCGCTTCGAGGACGACTCGGCCTTCCTCTTCGAGCGACGCCTTGGCGAACGCCTCGAGGCCCTCGGCATTTCGGGCTACGCAGCGTACTACAAGTATCTGCGTTTCAACGCGCTCGGCGAAGCGGAGCTCGAAGAGGCCGTCGAGCGGCTGACGACGAAGGAGACCTATTTCTTTCGTCAGGAGTACCAGCTGCGAGCCTTCCGGGACGAGCTCTTGCCGCGCGTCGCGCGGAGCAACAAGGAGCATCGGCGCCTGTGTGTCTGGAGCGCGGGTTGTGCCACCGGGGAGGAGGCCTACACCATCGCCATTCTGATCCAGCAGAGTGGGCTGTTCTCCGACTGGGAGGTGCGCGTCGTCGGCAGCGACATCTCGAGGCACTGCGTCGCACACGCTCGGCGCGCGGTGTACAAGCAGGCGTCCTTTCGCGTGACAACACCGCAATTGCTCGCTCGCTACTTCCAGGAGCAGTCCGACGGCACCCACGTCAAAGACGAGGTGAAGAAGCTTTGCCACTTCGGTCAGCTCAACCTCTTGGAGCCGAGTCGTGCCGGACTCGTGGGCCGGGTAGATGTGATCTTTTGTCGGAATGTGCTCATCTATTTCGATGTCGCATCGCGGCGGCGCGTGATCGATGCGCTCTACGAGAGACTTTTGCCCGGCGGCTATCTACTCTTGGGCCATTCCGAATCGCTCTTGAACGTCACGACTGCTTTCGAGCTCGTCCACCTGCGGGAAGACCTCGTTTACCGAAAACCACTCACTACTGAACGCTGGGATGGGGCTTCGCGCCGATGACAACTGCATCTTTTCCGCCAATTCGGGTTCTGGTCGTGGACGACTCGGTGTTCAACCGCCGCAGCATTTCCGAGATCTTGGGGGCGAGCCCCGGCATCGAGGTCGTGGGAAAGGCCGCTGACGGGGAGGAAGCACTGCGTCTGGTTGGAGCTCTCAAGCCCGACGCGATCACGCTCGATCTCGAGATGCCGCGCATGGATGGTTTCACGTTCCTGCGCATCCTGATGACCAAGATGCCGACCCCCGTGATCGTGGTATCGAGCTACAGCCAGAAGGAGAACGTGTTCAAGGCGCTCGAGCTGGGAGCCCTGGACTTCGTGGCAAAGCCCGACCGCTACAGCGATCCGGACCTTGGCGGAATCCGTGATGAGCTCGTGCGCAAGGTGTTGCTCGCGCGCAGCGTGCGTCGTCTCGCTCCCCCGTTGCAACGTCGCGCGCCCGACCCCAGCGTGGCGCAGCCCGCCGAGGCTCGCCCCGACGCGCCGTTGCCGCAGCCAAAGCAGGTGGTTGCCATTGCCTCCTCGACCGGCGGCCCCAGCGCGTTGATGGAGATCTTCGGGCGGCTGCCGCCGAATTATGCCCACGGCATCGTCATCGCGCAGCACATGCCCGACAAGTTCACGCGCACCTTCGCGGAGCGCCTCGACCGGCGTAGTCAGCTTCGCGTCGGCGAAGCGGCGGACCGGGACTCACTGACGGCGGGCAGCGCCTTCGTCTGTCCTGGCCGACACTGCATGGAGCTCGAATCCATGACGCGCTCTGGGTTGCGCCTGCGTGTCTCGGCTCCGGCCGAGCTAGACCGCTACGTGCCGAGCGCCGACCGCCTGCTGCTCAGCGTGGCCCGTGCCGTGGGTAAACGCGCAGTGGGGGTGATCCTCACCGGTATGGGCGACGATGGCGTTCAAGGCGCGAAGGCCATCTTCGAGGCGGGTGGTGTGGTGGTCGCCGAAGCGGAGAGCACCGCCGTGGTCTATGGAATGCCCGGCTCCGCCGTAAGGGCGGGCGTGACCACCTTGAGCTTGCCTCTCACGGAGATAGCCGACTTTATCGCACGACTGTAAGCGACTCGTCCGCAGCCCGAGGCCACGGTCTGGGGAATGCATATGCAGGATCGACGGTTGAAGCTACGAGGCTGCCTCGCCCTCGGGAAGAAATCATGTTGATTCGCAAGTACTCGGGATACGTCAGCGTCGGCCTGCTGGTCTCCGCTCTCGCTTCAGGCTGCACCAAGTTCGGGACCGCGCATGCGGAAGCGAAGGCTGAGCCGCCTGCTGGGACGGCTCCGGTCAGCATCTTGCCGAATCCGGCCCTGAGCAAGGCGGGTGGCGTGTCGATTGCGGATATTGCCGAGAAGGTCTTGCCTTCAGTGGTGAATATCTCGCTCACCAAGAGCCGAAGCAACCAGCGTTCCAGCCCCATCCCGTTCTTCTTCGGGCCGCCCGATGAGCAGGGACGCGGCGAGCAGGGCATGGGCTCCGGCGTGGTCGTGTCCTCCGATGGCACCATCCTGACGAACAATCACGTGGTCGCCGATGCCACGGAGATCAAGGTAACCACCTACGACAAGCGTGAATTCGAGGCCAAGGTCGTCGGCACGGATCCCAAATCGGACCTGGCCGTGATCAAGCTCAAGGGAAATGTGAGCGACCTCAGGCCGGTCGAGTTTGGCGACTCGTCGCGTCTCCGACTGGGCGATGTCGTGCTCGCCGTCGGCAATCCGTTCGGTGTCGGTCAGACCGTCACCATGGGCATCGTCTCGGCCAAGGGCCGGGCCGACCTCGGCATCGTCGACTATGAGGACTTCATCCAAACGGACGCCGCCATCAATCCCGGCAACTCCGGGGGAGCTCTCATCAACATGGAGGGCCAGCTGGTCGGGGTGAACACGGCCATTTTGTCGCGCAGTGGTGGCTACCAGGGCATCGGGTTTGCCATTCCCACCAGCATGGCCGTGCCCATCATGGAGAGCCTGAAGAAGAACGGGCACGTGGTGCGCGGATGGCTCGGGGTCGGAATCCAGGAGGTCGACGCGGAGCTGGCATCCGCCATGAAGTTGCCGGCAGCACGCGGCATCGTGCTGTCCGACGTGCGCCCGGGCACACCGGCAGCGCGTGCGGGCCTGCGTCGAGGCGATGTGGTGACCAAGCTGGAAGGCAAACCGATCACATCAGTTGGGCAGTTTCGCAACGTCATAGCCGCGACGGGCGCGCGCACGACGATCAATCTCGAAGTCTCGCGCGAGGGCAAGACCCAGAATGTGCCGGTCACACTGGGCGCAATGCCGACCGGCGAGGGGACGGTCGTGCCGCCCACGGGCGGTGACGCCGCGCCGTCGGCACCGAGCTCGCTGTCCGGGGTCACGCTGGGTGAGCTGTCGCCGCAGACTCGGCGCGCTTTCGAGGTGCCTGCGGACGTGACGCGCGGAGTGGTGGTGACGCGTGTGGACCCGCAGAGCACGGCGGCGCAGTCCGGGCTGCGGCCAGGCGACGTCGTCCTGGAGGTGAATCGCATTCCCGTCGATAGCCTGAAGGCATTCCAGGACGCCTTCGCCAAGACCAGCGGCAAAGTCCTGCTTCTGGTGAACCGACGGGGCAACACCGTGTTCCTGGTGGTGCGGCGCTGAAGATTGCCGTGGCTTTCGCTGGATGAGCGCTCGCTTCAGCGCCCAAGCATGGCGTCGGGCTGCACCCAACGATCGAAGTCCTCGGCGGTTAGCAGCCCGAGCGCCAGCGCCGCCTCACGCAGGGAGGTGCCTTCCGCGTGCGCCTTCTTGGCGATGCGAGCGGCCGCTTCATAACCGATGTGCGGCGAGAGCGCCGTCACCAGCATGAGCGAGCGCTCGAGGTGCTCGCGAATACGCGGCAAGCTCGCTTGAAGACCGTCGGCGCAGTGTCGACGGAAGCTGTCGGAGCCGTCCGCGAGCAACCGACAGCTGTACAGGAACGCGTTGATCAGCACGGGCTTGTAGACGTTCAGCTGAAAGTTGCCGCTAGCCCCTGCGAAGTTGATGGTGACGTCGTTCCCGAAGACCTGCGCGCAGGCCATCGTCAGGGCCTCCGACTGCGTCGGATTCACCTTGCCGGGCATGATCGAGCTGCCGGGCTCATTCTCCGGAATGGTGAGCTCCCCGATGCCCGAACGAGGACCCGACGCCAGCCAGCGCACGTCATTGGCAATCTTGACGAGCGATGCAGCGAGCGTCTTGAGCGCTCCGTGCGCGAAGACCAGCGCGTCATGAGCGGCCAGGGCTTCGAACTTGTTGGGCGCCGAAATCAGCGCGTGACTGCTTTGCCGAGCGAGTCGCTCGGCTACCCGTTCCGCAAACCCCGGTGGGGCGTTGAGTCCGGTTCCGACCGCCGTGCCTCCGAGCGCCAGCTCCGACAGGTGGGGCACGGCGCTCTGCAGGTGAACGATGCCCTGCTCGAGTTGCCGCACCCAGCCGCTCATCTCCTGACCCAGCGTGAGCGGGGTCGCGTCCATCAGGTGAGTGCGGCCAATTTTTACCACGTCGGCAAACTCGTTGGCCTTGCGACGCAAGCTCTCGCAGAGCGATCGGACAGAGGGGATGACGTGATGTTGCACGGCGTCGAGCGCTGCCAGTGACATCGCGGTAGGGAACGCGTCGTTCGACGATTGACTGAGATTGACGTGATCGTTGGGGTGCACCAAACGCTGCGGGCCGCGCTGTCCACCGAGCAACTCACTGGCGCGATTGGCGAGCACCTCGTTGACGTTCATGTTGCTCTGCGTCCCGCTGCCCGTCTGCCAGACGCTGAGCGGGAATTCGGCGTCATGACGACCCTGCAGCACCTCATCGGCCGCCTGCACGATGGCCGCGCCGATCTCCGGAGCGAGCACACCCAGATCCACGTTGACCTTGGCTGCGGCCTTCTTTATCTGCGCGAGGGCGTGGATGACCGGCAGCGGCATGCGCTCTTCGGAGATGCGAAAGTATTCGAGGCTGCGCTGAGTCTGCGCTCCCCAGAGCCGGTCCTGCGGGACCTCCACCGGACCCATCGTGTCGTGTTCGGTGCGTGTGGGCGTTGACGTCATCTGCGATTCCTCCACTGCCCACCGCGCGCGCCGTGGAGCCTCTCAGATACATGGCTTTGCGTGCGCATCGTTCAAGTACTTGCCGGCGGCGTGTGGGCCCGGGCCCCCGGCATCGGTCGCTCAAGATTTGACCCTTTCATCCAGTCTCTGTAGGAGCAAAGGATGGACTGCAAGGCGGTGAGCGCGACGCTTGCGACTCTGCTCGCCCTGACGGCCCCCGTATTCGCCGCGGAGCCGCCCACTGCGGCGGGCGCGGCACGCAACAAATCGGCCGGGCCGGCGCAGAGCCAGGCACCGGCGAAGGAAGCGCGGCCGCAGGCGGCCACCGCCGCCAAGAAAAGCAGTCCACGCGCCTCCGAAACGCCGGACGCGAAATCCAAGCGTTCCGGCAAGGAGCCGACGAGAGCTCCCGCAGAGGACGCTACCGCGGCCGCGGCAGTGCGGGAAGGCCAACAATCGGCACCCAAACGCAAAGAGGAAGCGCAGGACGGCCCTGCCGCATCGAGGGAGGGCGAGGAGAACGAAGTGGCGCCCTCGGCGGCGCCTCCGGATAGCGGAATCGACCCGAAACGCGGCCAAGGCGAACGCCGCGTCATGGATGACGGCGTCGGTGCCGTCAGTCCCACCGAGGCAGCGAGCAGCGGGCCGCCCGGCAAGGAAAGCCGGGCGGGTACGGCTGGCACGAGCAAGCCGGGCAAGGGCGTCAGCACAGAGGCGGGCAAAGGCACACGCCAAGGCGAACCGGACCCTGTTCGACGCCGCCAAGTGGCTCAGGGCACCACGGACGACGAACTGCGTGCGGGCAAGGACGATGCGGAGCTCCGCTCATTGCAAGAGGCGGAGTGGGTGCTTTTCCCCCGGCCTCTTCCCGGAATCGTACCTGGATGGTCGTGGGACTTGCCCCGGCCGAACGATACGTCGCTGCCGGAGGTCATCAGTGGCGCTCCGGCATCCTCGCGGCCGAGCGAGCCCGCCCGCGCGACGCTTCCCGATGCGCCGTGGCTGCGAGGGCTGAGCATGCCCAATCTGCCGGTCCGCCTCGAGGAGCGGGTCATCCGTTATCTTTCGTTTTACCGCGACAGCCCCAGCGGGCGTGCCATTGCACGAGCGTGGGCCAAGAAGCGCGGACGCTTCTCCGGAGCCCTGCGCGCCGAGCTCGCCAAGGCGGGGCTGCCGACGGATCTGGTGTGGCTCTCGCTGATCGAAAGTGGTCACAACGCCACCATCGTTTCTCCCGCGGGTGCCGCAGGGCTCTGGCAGTTCATGCCGGACGCCGGTCGCGCCTACGGATTGGTGATCGACCGCTGGGTGGACGAGCGACTGGATCCCGATCGCTCGACCCAGGCGGCCTGCCGATACTTGAGTGACCTGTACCGCCGCTTTGGCAGCTGGGAGCTTGCGATGGCCGCCTACAACATGGGCTACGGCGGCCTTTCGCGGGTCATTCGCAAGTACAACACCAACGACTTCTGGGAGCTGGCGCGCTACGAAGCGGGCGTTCCCTGGGAGACCAATCTCTACGTACCCAAGATCATCGCCACCGCCATCCTGATGACCAATCAGCGCGCTTTCGGCGTCGACGACGTGGAGGCGGAGCCAGCAGAGAGCTTCGACACGGTGCTCGTCGGCGCCGGGATCCCTCTGGCGGAGGTCGCGCGCATTGCGGCGGTTCCCGTGGCAACTCTGGAAGCGCTCAACCCGCAGTACCTGGCAGGCCGCACGCCGCCCAGCGCCGGAAAGGCGAATCGCAGCTGGCCGGTGCGGGTGCCCGCCGGTCGCGGCAGGAGCGTCAACGAAGCGCTCGCGCGCGAAGCGCCCGCCGACGAATCGTTGCTCACCTACGTGGTCCGCACAGGGGACACCGTCGAATCGATAGCGCAGACGCGGGGCACGACGGAGGCGCTCGTGCGCTTCTTGAATGGGGTGGACCCCAAGGAAACGCTGGTCGCGGGAACGGTGTTGCTCGTGCCGCAAGGCGAACGTGCGCGCGATGCACCTGCGGAGGAGAATCTGGTCGTCGTGCCGCCGCGAAGCTTCACGTATCCCGACAGGCGTCGCGTTTTTTACCGCGTCCTGCCGGGAGACTCGCTGCCGCGTATTGCCGACGCCTTCGGGCTGCCTCGCAGCGATGTGCTGCTGTGGAACGCGCTCGACGAGAGCGCCCGCTTGCACCCTGGCATGGCCTTGCAACTGTTCGTGCCTGAGAGTCAGAGCCTTGCCGGGCTGCGCTGTTTGCCGGAATCACGCGCGCGCATCCTGATCGCGGGCTCTAACGAATTTTTCGAGCATTTCGAGGGTCAGAATGGCAAGAAGCGCTTCGTGGTGCGTGCCAAGCCCGACGATTCTCTGACGAGCATCGGCAAGCGATACGGCATGAGCGTCGCTGGGATGGAGCGCGTGAATCGCCGCTCGCGAACCGATCCCATTCAGGCGGGTGAGCCCGTGGTGGTTTACACCGAGCGCGCCCGACCGCTGACCGGCGACGTTCTGATCGACACCGACCCACCCGTGCTCGAGCACCAGCTGCGCTCGGACGTACCCGCGAGCTCCCCGGCGATCGCGGAGGTGTCCAGCAGCGGGGCGAGTGATGGCTGAATTCGATGCTCTGGCGCAGCTCTTCTTCGCGCGTGTGTTGGTGACGTGCCACACTGCGCACGCGTGCCTTGCTGAAGTGAAGGCGCGCCTCCCATCCGCATGTCTTCCTTGACCGTCATCGTACTGGCCGCGGGTCATGGCACCCGCATGAAGAGCACGTTGCCGAAGGTGCTGCACCCCGTAGCCGGCAGGCCGCTGCTCTATTACCCGCTTGCCGCCGCGTTCGCCGCGGGCGCCGACGCCGCCGTGGTCGTGACCAGCGGGCGTCCGGAGATCGAGCTGGAGCTTGGGCGCTATTTCGGCGCCGAGAGGCTGCGCTTCGTAACGCAGGATCCGCCGCGCGGCACGGGGGACGCTGCTCGGCTCGGTCTTGCGGAGGTGACCACGTCCCGGGTGCTCATCGTTTACGGCGATACCCCGCTGGTACGCCCGGACGATCTCTCGAGCTTGGTGAAGGAGTTGGACGCGGGAGTCGACATCGATTTGTCGCTGATGACGTGCGAGCTGGCCACCCCTTACGGTTACGGCCGCGTGCTGCGTGACGACGCCCGCCAGGTCACCGAGGTGCGTGAGCAGCGTGATCTCGACAGCCCCGACCAGCACGCGGTTCGCGAGGTGAATGCCGGCATGTACGCTGGCGACGTCGCGGCGCTGCGCACCGCCCTGGCGGAGCTCCAGCCCAACAACGCTCAAGGCGAATACTACCTCACGGACGTCGTGCGTCTGCTCGGTGGCCGTCGCTGTCGCGCCGTCGGCGGGCACCCAGACGCGCTCGTGGGTGTCAACGATCGCTCGCAGTTGCATGCGGCGGAGGAGCATCTGTTCGCCCGCATTCGTGAGCGACACACGCGCGCTGGCGTCACCGTGCACGGCGATGCCCGCGTCGACGAGGGCGTCGAGCTCGAGCCGGACGTGGTGCTCGAGGCCGGGGTTCGTTTGCGCGGAACGACGCGTATCGCTCGCGGAACCGTGATCGACGTTGGCTCCGTGGTGGTCGACAGCGACATTGGACGAGACGTGCTGGTGAAGCCTTACTCCGTGATCACGGCGAGCAGCGTTCGCGCGGGCGCCCAGATCGGTCCTTTTGCACACCTCCGCCCGGAATCGTTGATCGAGGAGGGCGCTCACATTGGCAACTTCGTCGAGACGAAGAAGACGCGCGTTCGCGCGGGAGCCAAGGCCAATCACCTGGCGTATCTCGGCGATGGTGACGTGGGAGAGAACGCCAATATCGGCGCGGGCACCATTTTCTGCAACTACGACGGCTTCCAGAAGCACCGCACCGTAATCGGCGAGGGAGCCTTCATCGGCAGCGACTCGCAGTTGATAGCCCCCGTGACGATTGGCAAAGGAGCTTACGTCGCCACCGGCACCAGCGTCAGTCAGGACGTGCCCGACGATGCTCTCGCGATCGGCCGCATGCGCCAGGAGAACAAGCTGGGCTACGCTTCGCGCTTGCGCGGCCGCTTGAAAGCAGCCAAGCAAGCCTCGAAGAAGGCTTGAGGCCACCGCTTCCCCGCTGCGGGTGCGCAGCGGCTCCCGTTCAATGGGGCATCGGCTGCTTGTTCGCGGGAGCGTGCTCCTCGGTCTCCTCGGCATCCATCCCGGCATTCGGGTTGGGCAGCTCGTGCTGCATCCGGCGGCGCTTGACCTCGAGGTAAGAAGCCGAGTACGGGTTGGCAGCGACCAAGACCGGCACCCGCTTGTCGACGTGCACACCCAGACGCTGCAGGGCGGCGATTTTTTCTGGGTTGTTGGTCAACAGCTCGACTGATTCGACGCCCAGCTCGCGCAACACCGCCGCCGCGACGTCGTAGGTGCGGGCGTCGACGGGCAAGTGGAGGAGCTGGTTCGCCTCGATGGTGTCCGCGCCGAGCGCCTGGAGCGCATAGGCGCGAACCTTGTTGGCGAGGCCGATACCGCGTCCCTCCTGGCGCAGGTAAAGCAGCACGCCGATTCCGCGCCGAGCAATCTCTGCCTGAGCTCGCTCGAATTGCTCGCGGCAGTCGCATTTCATCGAACCGAACACCTCGCTGGTCAGGCATTCCGAATGGACGCGCACTGGAACCCCGTGCTTTCCGCGCACCTCACCCATGACCAGGGCGCAGTGTTCCTTGCTCAAGGCCGGGTGGGCGATGGGGTCGTCCCAGCCGTACACCCGCAGTTGGAACGAACCGTGGTGGGTTGGCAGCGGGGCGCTCGCAAGGAGCTCCAGTCGAGACGAAGCAGACTTCAAGCGCTCAGCAGACGACATATCAAAATCGCGTGGATGTAAGCGGGCACCCACCTTGGGCCCTGCTGACACACCGCATGCTTTCTTCGGCTTCCTGGAACATGAGGCCGCAGCAGAGGCGGGTCAAGCACTGGGCGGCCGAGCGGCCGGCGAGGCCCGGCACAGCTCGAGAACGCCTCGTTCGAGAATGGACTTGGCTGGCAGCTTCGATCCCCCCTTCAGCGCGCGGTCCATGTCGAGCAGCGTGATGAGCCAGCCTTCGAGCGTGGCACGTGGCAGCCCCTTGACCTGTTGAGTAAGATCGCGAGCTCGGAAGGGTGGCGCTCCGGCTTGCTGAGCGGCCTCCGCCGCGGGCAAGCCCGCGCGCAGCGCTGCCTCGAAACGAATCAACTGGCGCGCGGACCAGGCGAGCAGACCCACGAGGCGAATGCTCTCCTGCGGGTCGAAGACGTCGTCCAGGGCCGCCAGAGCCGCCCCTGGGTCGCGACGGCTGACAGCGGCCAAGAGCTCCCAAACGCTGGCGGTCCGCAAGCGAACCACGCACTCGGCGACCATCTCCTCCGTGATCGGTTCGCCATTGGCGTAGAGACACAGCCGATCGACGGCATCCACCACGGGTGACAGCTCCGGGCCCGCCAGCTCTGCGAGCAAGTCCGCGACGCCAACGGTCAAACGCCCGCCAAGCTCGCGCGCCCGCTGCTCGATGAAGGCTGGCAGCTCCGCTCGACCGAGAGGTTCACACGACACCAGCCAGCCCTCGCTGCGCGCGGTGGTCACGAGCTTGCGGCGCTTGTCGAGTGCCGAGCCCACGAGCAGCAGGACGCTGCTGGGCGAGGGGCTCTTGGCGTACTCGAGCAGGCGCTCGAATGCGTCCTTGGCACTCGACTTGGCGGTCACGTCCTGACCGGGCCCGTCGCTTCCGCCGTTCGAGCGCGGTTCCCACCGCTCCAGGCGCTGGACGACCACCAGGCGGCGCTTGGCCATCATCGGCAGCGTGCGTGCCGCCGCGAGCGCATCCTCCACGTTCCGTTCGCCAGCGTTGATGTGGTCTTCGTTGAGCCCGGGGATGGCAGCGACCAAGGCTGCCTTCTTGAGCGCGTCGAGGACTTTGCCGACCAGGTGAGTTTCCTCACCCGTAATCAGGTAGACCGGCCTGAGTTTTTGCGCCTGGGCTTCGGCGAGCGCTTCGTCCGGGGTCATGCCGTTGCTTCGACCGCTCTAGTAGCCCGGCAACGGATCCGCGGCAACGCGGCCCCGCCCTGGAGATCGGGTCTGCCGCGGTGCAGAGGCCAGCAGCACGTGGAGCGCTATCGGCGCGTGGCGGGGGTTGGCGACTCGGGCGAGATTCATCGCAACCGAATCGCTTCCGACGCCCATCCGCCCCCGTTCGCGCTCCCGGGCCGCGCCCGCTCCCGTGCTGCTGGCTCGTTTGCCCACCCGGCCCGATCGCCGCTCGAGACGGATTGGACGGCTCGCCGGCACGGGAGTAATAGGCTCGCCGTGCAGCTTCGCCGTATTGCCGGCTCCGACAGCGCAAAGCTCCAGCGAGTGCCCTCTCTCGTCGCCATCGGGAACTTCGACGGCGTTCATCGTGGCCATGCGGCGGTGCTCGCGGCCGCAGCGAGTGAAGCGCTACAAGGTGGCGTGCGCCCCCGTGTGCTCACCTTCGATCCGCATCCGGCCCAGGTGCTGGGGCGCGGCTCGATGCCCGTGCTGACCACCAGCGGGCGAAAGGTGAGCTTGTTGCTGCGCGCCAGCCCCGAGCTCGAGGTCGTCGTGGAACCTTTCACGCTCGAGTTGTCGCGCTCGTCGCCCGAGGATTTTGCGCGTGACGTCCTGGCAGAGCGCCTGCAAGCGCGCGTGGTCATCGTCGGCGAAAACTTCCGTTTCGGGCGCGATCGCCGGGGTGACCTCGGGCTGCTCCGATCCGTCGGACGCTCTCTGGGTTTCGACGCGCATGCGCTGCCGCTGGTGAGCGACAGCGAGGGACTCTTTTCTTCCACGCGCGTTCGGGACGCCCTCAAGCGCGGCGATCTGGAAGCCGCCGAGCGCTGCTTGGGTCGGCCGCACTCGCTTTCGGGTCGCGTGGTACACGGCGACGGCAAGGGCCGCAGCATTGGCGTCCCAACGGCCAACCTGGATGCGGTGCCCGAAGCCTTGCCGCCTTACGGTGTCTACGCCTGTCTCGTCGATCAGGAAGACGATTCCGGGGAGGGGCGCGCGCTCGCCCGCGGTGTGTTGAACATCGGCGTGCGTCCCACGCGCGAGGCCGGCTTTAGTGTGGAGGTCCACCTGCTCGATTTCCAGGGTGACCTCTACGACGCCCGGCTTCGCGTGCACCTGATCGAGCGCATTCGGGACGAGAAGCGGTTTTCCAGCATCGAGGCGCTCACGCTCCAGATTCACACGGACGTCTCGCGCGCGCGCGAGTTGCTGGCCGACCGCAGCGTCGATCCCCATGGGCGGGGAGCCTGGGTGTGAATCGCTCCGGCGCCGGACTCCCAGAGCCAGTCGGCCATGCCGCAAGCCCGGCGGCCGGTGCTTGACCGCGTGTCGTACCCGTCCCTGAATAGGAGTCCCAGTGGACATTTCGACGATGGACAGCACCCCGCGAGACGACTTGATCGCGAAAGCCCGTTCACTGGGAGTGGAGCGCCCGGAGCTGATGACGCGGGTGGAGCTCACGGACGAAATCGTTCGGCGCAGCGAGACGGATCCCATTCAGCAGAAGCGAGCGCGGGGCTGGCTTGGTGTCGCCCGGGATCTGGTGGCGAGCG
>DASQDA010000228.1:0-2764 GCA_035634435.1 Polyangiaceae bacterium | reverse complement strand
CGCATCATGAAGCGATCGAGCTGCGACTCCGGAAGCGGGAAGGTGCCAGCGAAGTCCTGCGGATTCTGCGTGGCGATGACCAGGAAGGGCTCGGGAAGGTCGACCGTCTTGCCGTCGAGCGAGACGCGTCCTTCGCTCATCGCCTCGAGCAGCGCCGACTGGGTGCGTGGACTGGCGCGGTTGATCTCGTCGGCGAGCAGCAGGTTCGTGAAGATCGGACCGTGCCGCAGCACGAACTCGCTGCGGCGCTGGTCGAACACACTGACCCCGAGCATATCGCTGGGTAGCAGGTCACTCGTGAACTGAACCCGTCGGAGCTCGCCGCCCACGGCGCGCGCCAGGGCTCGAGCCAACGTCGTCTTGCCGACACCGGGCACGTCCTCGATGAGCACGTGTCCTCGCGCTAGGAGCGCGATCAGAGCAAGCTCCACGACTTCTGGTTTGCCCTCGAGAGCCCCCTCGACTGCTCGGCGCAAGGCCGAAAGCCGCTCCATACGTGGGGGTTCGAGGACGTGGGCGGACGACGTCATCTTCGAGCATCGTAGCATCAGAGCCCGCGCCGGCTCGGTCAAGCGGAAACACACGAGCGCGCGCGCCGCGTTCGCTGCGTGGAAAAGGCTGCAGGAGAGCCAATTGCGGCTTCGGGCTCATGCAATGTGGGCGCAAGCTTCCGCAAAATGGGTAGGAGCTTGCCCCACGTCTGGAGCGCAACTGCCGCGTCACCGTCAGTGTCGATCCGTATCCAGGCCCACACGCGCCCGGACCCACGAGCTCGGAGATCACGCGGGCGCTTGGCGACTTGACGGAGCCACTGCCCGAGTCGCAAGGTGGCCGCCCGTTGTCAGCTGTCAGGTAGGAGATCCGAGGGTGCCGCGAGTCGAGCGAATCGAGGTGCGCAGAGTAACGCGTACGTTTGGGGCGACGGCCGCCCTACGCGGTGTCAGCGTGAGCTTCGATGCGGGAACGCTCTCGCTGCTTGAGGGCCCCAATGGCGCCGGCAAGAGCACGCTCCTGGCGGTGATTGGCACCGTGCTGCGGCCGAGCGCGGGCGACGTCGCGTACCTGCCCATCGGTGATGACGCACAGGCCATCCGCTCACATCTCGGCTGGGTGGCTCACGACTCCCATTGTTATCGCGAGCTCGGGGCTCGCGACAACGTGGAGCTGGCGGCGCGGATTCACGGGCTCCAGCCGCGGACGGCCTGGGAACGCGTCGCCGCGCGCGTCGACGTCGCGCATCTCGCGGAGCGCAAGGTCGGAACGCTGTCCCGCGGCCAGCGGCAGCGCGTCGCGCTGGCGCGCGCCCTCGTTCACGATCCCAGCGTGCTCTTGCTGGACGAGCCCTGGACGGGCCTCGATCAGAAGAGCGCAGCGCTGCTCGAGACGGTATTGCTGGCCGAGCGCGATCGTGGCGCCCTCATCGTCGTCGTGAGTCACGCGGAGGGTCTGGCCGAGCGGCTCAAAGCGCGGCGCGTGCGGCTGCAAGCCGGAAGGATCGTCGAGTGACGCCGTGAGCTCTACGTGGCGGTCCGCCGGAGCTGCTGGAGCAACTGCCGCGCCCAGACGCTCAAGTCGCTGCTGTTGCGCGCTAGCACGGCCGAAGGGCTCACGATCCCGAGCTCGCGCAAGACGAGCGCGTTGTTGCCCGTGCTCGCATCGGGAGCTCGAGCGCCTGAAAGGACGACATGCTCCGGCAGACGACCGCGGGCGCCGAGTGCCTCGAGCGTGGCGCGCAGCTCGTGAAGCACCCCGAGGGCGTCCGGCGCCACGAGCACCCACACAGCGGGTGATAGGCTCTGGGCCAGCTCGAAATTGCTGGCGCTCGGAGACAGGGGGCTGAAGACCCCGCCAGCGGTCTCGATGAGCTGCCAGACGCCTCCGTCTGTTGGTTGCTGCGATGCGACCCAGCGGCTGATGGCAGTCAGCTCGATGCTGCGCCCTTCGCGTGCCGCCGCCAGGTAGGGCGTGAGGGGCTCCGCGAATGCGTACAGCGGGTGGGGGCGCGTAGGCTCGACGTGACGCGCAACCGCCCCGAGGCGATCACTATCGCTCGGATCTCCGCTGGCCCCCATGCCTGTTTCGATGGGTTTCAGGGCGCTGATGCGGAGGCTGGGCTCGAGCTCGGCGAGAGCCCGCGCGAGGGTCACCGTGACGTGGGTCTTGCCGACGCCCGTACCCGTCCCCAGCACGATCAGGCGCGGCACGCTTCTCCGATGCAGCGCGCAAGGTAGCCAACGCGGGTGTCCGCCCAGCGCTCACTCACGGTGATGCGGATTCGCGCCGTGCCCTCCGGCACAGTGGGCGGACGAATAGGCTGGGCGAGGATGCCTCTCTCGCGCAGCGCGCTCGCGACGCGGGTCGCGCGGGCGCTGGAGCCGACGAGCACGGGCACGATGGGTCCAAAGGAGCCCGCCACCACCGGCACCTGCTGCGCGGCGAGCTCTTGTCGCAGCGCCGCACAGCGCGCGGCCAACGCAGCGCGGCGGGCGTCAGCCTCGCGCGTGGCCTGCAAGTGCGCGTGTGTCCGGGCGCACAGCTCGGGGGACGAGGCCGTCGAAAACACGAACGTTCGTGCGCGGTTCCACAGGAAGGTGCGCAGGAGCTGCGAGCCGGCGGCGAAGGCGCCATGGGTCCCCACTGCCTTGCCGAAGGTGCCGAGGAGCACGTCCGGCATCACGTGAGCAGCGGCGCAGAGCCCAGCGCCTTGCGGACCGAACACGCCCAGCGCGTGGGCCTCGTCCACCACGAGGAAGGCCCGGTAGCG
>DASQDA010000227.1:0-5414 GCA_035634435.1 Polyangiaceae bacterium | reverse complement strand
GCCGACCCCGAGGAGGACCCCCTGATTTTCGGCGCTGGTCTGGCAGCGACTGATTTCCCAGGCTGTCAGCTCTCGCCGGACGGCCGCTGGCTGCTGGTCACGGTGAGCCGGGGATGGAACGAGAGCACCCTCCACCTGGCCGATCTGCGCGCCAGCGAGCGGCGCTTCGTTCGCATCAGCCCCGAGAGCGGCGCGCACTACCAGGCCGTGGTGCGCAACGACGCGCTGTACGTTCTCACGAATGAGGCGGCGTCACGCTACCGGCTCTTTGCAGTGGACCTGCGGCACCCCGAGCGAGCGGATTGGCGGCTCCTGCTGGAGGAGCACCCGAGTGACGTGCTCGAAGCTGTCCAGGTCATCGGCAAACAGGTGCTGGTGAGCTACCTGCAAGCTGGCGTCGCGCGGATCGAGCGCTTTGACCTGCGCGGACGCTCGCATGGCCACCTGGCCGTGCCGCCGCTTGGTAGCAGCGATGGTGTCAGCGGACTGCCGGACGGCGACGAAGCCTTCTATACCTTCGAGTCGTTCGCTGTGCCCCCTCAGATCCGACACGTCGATCTGCCAAGTGCCAAGGAGCAGCTCTGGGAAGCTGTGGAGGCGCCCATCGATCCAAACGACTACGTCGTCAGCCAGGCCGTGGCGCGGTCCCGCGACGGCACGCTGATCCCCTATCGTTCCGTCCGCCGAAAGGACCTCGCGCCGGGTGTGCAGCCCACGCTGCTGTACGGCTATGGCGGGTTCAACGAAAACATAACTCCTCGATTTTCTCGCGCGAACTTCGCCTGGCTGGAGCGCGGGGGTGTTTACGTACAAGCGACACTGCGCGGCGGTGGCGAGCTTGGCGAGAGCTGGCATCGGGCGGGCCAGCTGGAAAACAAGCAGAATACGTTCGATGACTTCAGCTCGGTTGCGCGGGACCTCATCGCCCGCGGAGTGACGGATCCCGCGCATCTGGCCGTCTACGGCCGCTCGAATGGCGGGCTGCTGGTCGCCGCGGTGATCACCCAGCATCCCGAGTTGTTTCGCGCGGCGGTGGCTGGGGTACCTCTTACGGACATGCTGCGTTACCCGCGGTTTCTGATCGCCAAGCTGTGGGTGCCAGAGTACGGGTCGCCCGAAGATCCGCGGGAGTTTCGCTGGCTGCTGGCCTACTCACCCTATCACCGGGTCGCGCTCGGCCGCGCCTACCCGGCCCTGCTCGTCACCACGGCCGAGAGTGACACGCGCGTGGATCCATTGCATGCGCGCAAGCTGGTGGCGGCAATGCAGTATGCGTCGCGCGCGGACCGAGCGATTTTACTGCGCACCGAGAGTCGAGCCGGCCATGGTGCCGGTAGACCGGTGAGCAAGCAGGTGGCCGAGCTCACGGATATCTTTGCGTTCTTGTCTGCGGAGCTGGGCGTTTCCAGTGGCGGGCCGCTTCCGCGCGGCGCAGCGCTCGTGCAGGGTGCGACCGCACCCGAGACGCGGTAGGGTCGTCGCGATGACGATGAGGGATGCTCGCAAGCTCCGAATGTCGGCTGCGTGGCTCGTGTGCAGCGTGCTCGCTGCCACTGGTTGTGTGATGGTTTCGGAACGCCCACTCGACCGCACGCCTCCGCCGTCTGCTCCGCTGGAGGCAGAGGCAGCGCCAGCGTCGCCAGCGCTCGCGAAGGAAGGGCCCTCGGCCTCGCCCAGCGCGATTGTGGCGCCCGGCTCGAGCCCCGCTGCGCCCAGCGCGCCGCAGCCGCCCCCCTCGGCAAGCGCAGAGATCACCAGCCCGGCGCAGCCGCCGCCTGCCACCCCGCCCCTCGAACAGAGGCCGCCCACGAATGCTTTACCTGCGGGACCAGCAGGCCTGCCTTCCCAGGCCCCAGCAGACGCTGTAAGAAAGCCAACGCCATGACCACAGCTCGCGAAAAAATGGACCAGCTGAATGCCCGTCTGCTCGAACGCAAGTCCGTCGCCTCACAGGTCGGCGCGGTCTACAAGTTCGTGCTCGACGGTGAAGGCGGCGGCACGTTCATCGTCAACCTCAAAGACGACGTCGGAGTGCGCGAGGAGGACGGCCCGGCACCCTGCACGCTGCGCATGTCGGCGCAAGACTGCGTGGACTTGCTCGAGGGTCGCGCCAACGGCCAAGCGCTCTTCTTCGGCCAGCGCCTGAAGGTGGAGGGTGACATCGCGCTGGCGCTGAAGCTCCAAGCCTTGACGGACATTCTCAAATAGAGCCGCGGAGGACGCACGGGCGTGAGCATCGAACGGCTACGGAGCAGCATCGAGGAGGTGGACGACCAGATGCTCGAGCTCTTGCAGCGGAGGGCTCGTGTCGTCCTCGAGCTTGCTGAGCACAAGCGAGCCGCCGGGCTGCCGCCGCACGAGCCCGAACGCGAGGCACGGCTTTTCAAACGCCTGACTGAGGCGGCAACCGCAGCGGGCTCGGCCCTGCCGACCAGCAGCATCCGAGCGGTGTTTCGCGAGGTGCTCAGCGCTTGCCTTTCGCTCGAGCAATTGCAGCGGGTCGCGTACATGGGGCCGGGGGGAACGTTCTCGCACATCGCAGCGCGCGCCGCCTTCGGCATGGCCGCCGAGTACGTGGAGTACCCGACCATCGGTTCCGTGATCGATGCCGTCGCGAGGGACGCGGTTCGATTCGGTGTGGTCCCCATCGAGAACTCGACGGAGGGCGGCGTCACCGCAACGCTCGACGGGCTCATCGACGCGGACGTGATGATCGGTCGCGAGCTGGTGATTCAGGTCCCCCAGTGCTTGATCGGGAGCGAGCAAGATCTCACCAAGATTGAGCGGGTCTACTCGCACCCGCAGCCGCTCGCGCAATGTCGAACGTGGCTCGCGCGACACCTGCCGCTCGCCGAGCTCGTGCCCTCGTCTTCGACGGCCGCCGCGGCCCGCTTGGCCGTGGACGACGCGGCTGCGGCTGCGATCGGCAGCCGTCTTTCGGCGGAGCTCTACGGCTTGAGCGTCATCCGCGAGAACGTTCAGGACCGACCCGAAAACGCCACGCGCTTCGTGGTGCTCGGCAAGAGCGACGCCGCTCCGAGCGGTGAAGACAAGACCAGCCTCGTCTTCACGACGGCGCACGCGCGTGGCGCGCTACGTCGCGCGCTCGAGATCTTCGATGACGAGGCGATCAACCTCAGCCGCATCGAATCGCGGCCTTCCTTGAGCAAGCGCTGGGAATACGTCTTCTTCACGGACCTCGAGGGACACCGCAACGACGAGGCCGTGGCTCGCGCTATCGAGCGACTTCGCGCTGGCTGCTCCATGGTCAAAGTGCTCGGCAGCTACCCTCGCTCCGACTTACCTTGAGCTAGTCCGTCGGCTCGCCGCAGGTGTAGGCTGCGCAGCATGTTCTGGTTGCGCAAGCTCCCCCGCTACTTCCTCCGCGGCGCACTCGTGACGGTGCCGCTCGTGCTCACGGCTTACATCGTGCTCTGGCTGCTGCGCAGCATCGATCGGTTCTTGCCCCTGGGCGTGCCGGGATTGGGTCTGTTGCTCACGCTGGCGCTCATAACCCTGGCCGGAGCGCTCACCTCGAACGTCGTCGGTCGGGGCGTGCTCGAGGCGACCGACAGCTTCCTCAAGACCGTTCCGCTGGTCAGGTTGCTCTACACGTCCATCAAAGATCTGATCGGCGCGTTCGTGGGCGACCGCCGGAGCTTCGATCGCGCCGTTGCGGTCCAGGTCGCTGCCGGAAGCCGGGTGAAGCTTCTCGGTTTCGTCACGCGGCACGGCATGCATGCCCTCGGGATGCCGGACTATGTCGCGGTCTACTTCCCTCAGTCGTACAACTTCGCCGGTAACCTCGTGCTCGTGCCGAGCGATCTAGTCGAAGACCTGGACATATCGAGCAGTGAGCTGATGACGTTCATCGTTTCCGGCGGCGTCTCCGGCCTTGGCGTCGGTCAGTCGGTGCTGCCACCACCGAGTCGCGTCGGACCGCCTGGCCCCAAGGGCGCGCCGCCCGCGAGCACCGCGGTTCCGCCCGTCTGATCTGGACCGAACCTAACGAACGGCTTCAATAAGCAGCGCCCCGAAGCGTGGCGTTATGCCTCATAGACGCGGAAAACTCGCAGGAGGCCGTGCGCGCCCATCGGTGAGCTGGCCAGACGCTTGGGTAGGGCGCCAGGCCGGAGCCTGCCAGCAACACCCGCACCAGCAAACGATTTGGGGGGCGCTGACAACGCTGCGCTGCACGGATCGTGGCGGCGTTCGAGTAGACTGCTGTCATGGATCGGTTTCGGCGCTTCGATGAAGCGTACTATCACCGCTACTACGAGTCCCCTCAGACGCGGGTCATCTCGGCCGAAGAGCTCGGCAATCTCGCGGAGTTCGTGTTCGCGTTCGCTCGCTACAACCGCATCGAGATGAAAAGCGTGCTCGATGTCGGCGCGGGAGTGGGTCACTGGAAGACCTGGGTGGAAAAGAACGCCAAGGGTGTGCAGTACACGGGCACGGAAGTGAGCCAGGCAATGTGCAAGAAGCACGGCTATCAGTTTCGCGATATCGCGCGCTGGCGCGACCGCAAGAAGCACGACCTCATCGTTTGCCAGGGCGTGTTGCAGTATCTACCTGATCCGGACGTGGCACCTGCGGTAGCGAACATCGCTGCGATGGCTCGCGGGCTCGTTTACTTCGAAGTGACGACGCGCACTGATCTCCGAGAACGTTGCGACAAGACCAAAACGGATACCGATATCCACGTTCGCAATGGCTCGTATTATCGCGGGATTTTCACCAAACACCTGACAAGCATCGGTTGCGGCCTGTGGTGGGTGAAGGACCGTCCACCTCCATTCTTCGAGCTGGAGATGGCGGGGAACTGAGCCCGATGTCACAGGTTGGCGGAGCGTTGCGCACGTTGTTGTCCGCGCTGCTCTTGAGCGCGACGGCGCTGGGCTTGCACAACGTCTACAGCGACAACGGCGAGGTCCGCAGCGATGCCCGCCGCCTTGCGTGTGGTGGCGGCGAGTGCGATGCGAGGCTCACGCGGGAGTCTCGCTCCCCCCTAGAGCAGAGCTTCTCGTTCGAAACACCAGTTGCGGGCAAACGCGCCGGCTCTTCCAGCGGCAACGTGGAAGTGAAGTGTCGCCGGGCGTTCTACTTTCTCGGGGCGTACGCCTGCGTCGCCGAGGGTGCTTTGACCCGCTGAGCGCTTCTCAGTGCGACTCCAGCCGCGAGCGTTGCAACTTCTCGATGGCCTGCCTCACCTCGGCGGCGTCGCCAGCGTGAGGGAGCGCTTCAGCGTAGCGCGTGAGATCGGCCACGGCCGCGTGCGGCGCGCCGAGACGGGCATAGAGGTAGCCCCGATCGCGCATTTCGTCGACGGCATCGGGCACCAGATCTATCAAGTGGTCGAGCACGACGAGCAGCTTCCCGCCGTCGCCCCGCGCGGCGTAAATGGCACGCAAGTT
>DASQDA010000226.1:0-3352 GCA_035634435.1 Polyangiaceae bacterium | reverse complement strand
GACGCGGCGGTTCTTGTAGTAGGCATGCTCGCTCTTGCGGTCGATCAGCGGCTTCGTCTCGCCAAAACCCTCGGCGTTCAAGCGCTCGCGAGGAATACCCGCCTTGACCAGGAACTCCAGCACGGCTCGTGCGCGATTCTTGCTTAGCGGGATGTTGAAGCTGTCCGGGCCTCGTTCGTCCGCGTGACCCGCGATGTCAATCTGGACGTACTCCGGATGATCGCCGATGAGCTTGGCCAGGCGCTGCAGGAGCGGAAAGCTGTCGCGCCGGATGATGTGGCTGTTGACCCAGAAGTGCACGCGGTCGTCGAGCACGATCTGATCGCCGATGACGCGAACCTGATCCTCGTCCGGGCAACCATCGGTGTCAGCGTAGTCATTGACGGTCTCCGGCTCGAAAGGACAGAGATCACTCACATCGGGGATGCCGTCCTTGTCGTTGTCCGGATCTGGGCAGCCGTCCTCGTCGTCGAAGCCATCACGGTCTTCGGCCTCCAGCGGGCACTTGTCCGTGGCGTCGGGAATGCCGTCCTTGTCGTTGTCGAGCTCGGGGCAGCCGTCGCCGTCCTCGAAACCGTCCTTGTCTTCGGGCTCGTTCGGGCAGCGATCCTTGGCGTCGGCAATGCCGTCGTTGTCGTTGTCGAGCTCGGGGCAGCCGTCATCGTCCTGGAAGTCGTCGGGATCTTCCGGTACCTGCGGGCACTTGTCAGCGTCGTCATAGATGCCGTCGCCGTCGGCATCGCGCCGCTGCGCCGAGGTCGGGCTGAGATCGAACAGCGCGTGCACACCGACCATCAGCAAGCTCGCGTCGTCGGGTCGCAGCTCCTTGTCGGGCTGGAACACGTGCTGGTAGCCAATCATCGGCCCGAGCCCTGTGCGTGCACGTTTATCCAGAAAGTCGTAGCCAATCTGCGCGTCGACCACCGGTCGCCACAACGCGTTGGTGGTCGCGACGCCGAGGCCGCCCGACAACCAGAATCCGGCAGGTGAAAGCGCCGTGCCATCATGCGCTCTGGCGAAGGGTCGCAAGCGCGGTCCGAACATGGCGGCGAAGGCGGTCGCGTCGCCCTCGGGTTCGACGTTCGGGTCCACCGGAGGGCTGCCTTCACTCAACCACAGAGCGCTCATTTCCAGCTGCAAGCCGAACGCGGCCGTCACGGGGTACTCCAGTGCCGGCAGAGCTGCTGCGCCCCATCCGAACTCGTCCTTTTGATGCCCACCCACAGCGTGCACGGCGGCGGCGGTCGCGTGAATGCGAGGAGCCTCCGCGGCGGCGTTGAAGCTGGTGCAAAGAAGCGCCAGAGCTACGAAAGCAGAAGGAAATTGGCTACGCATGAACGCGATTCTCATTCCCGGAACGGCCCGCGACCGATCAGGATAAGTCAGGTTCGACTCAGTTTGAGAATTCCGGGACCGCTCGGCGCCCCACCAAACCCTACCTGTGTCCACCACTCTGCGGGGCCAGCCGGTGGAAACCGCCAGCGTCGCGACCCGCGTTCAACGAAGTGTCAGCGCGCCTCTGGATGCTCGTTGAAGAAGGCTTCGAGGCTCTCTTTCGAGATGCGCACGCGAACGGTGCCTTCAGCGCGGAGCTTCGCCTGACAGCCCAGACGCGAGGTCATGCGCACGTCGAACGCCTTATCGAGGATATCTTCCTCCTCTTCCTCGGCGTCGCTGAGCAGCTCTGCGCCTTGCTCCACGTACACGTGACAGGTGGAGCAGGCACACACGCCGCCACATGCACTTCCTTCAGGCGCATGCGCCTGCTGCGCAGCGGTCAAGATAGAGCTTCCCAGCGGAACCTCGACTTCGATGTCCTGATCCACGAAGCGAACGATCGGCATGACTCAGTGAGCTCCCTTTTCAGCGAGATGCGCCTCGACACCAGCGGCATGCTCGACCTGCTTTTCCACGTCCTGCACGGCCTTTCCGGCCATGGCGTGGCTGATGGCGCGGTTCATGCGCCGTCCAGCGAACTCGTGCGTCGCCGCCGAAAGCTCGTCGATGGCCAGCTGGATACTGGCGGCCTTCCTGTTGTCATTAGCGGCTGCACCTTCCAGCGCGGCCACGGCCCGCTCGATGCGCTCCCGCTCCCCGGTCGTCAGCAGAGCCGCGTCGTCGAGCAGCGCCTTGCGCGTGGCGAGCAGAATGCGCTCCGCTTCGACGCGAGCGTCGGCCAGGCGGCGCGCCTCGAAATCTTCCTCGCCGTGATCCAGCGCATCGATCAGCATGCGCTCGACCTCTTCGTCCGTGAGCCCGTAGCTCGGCTTCACCTCGATGGACTGCGACACGCCAGTCGTCTGCTCAACGGCGGTCACGTTGAGCAGGTTGTTCTCGTCCACATCGAAGCGCACCTCGAGGCGTGCCATTCCCGCGGGCATGGGCGGGATGCCACGCAGCGAGAATCGCGCCAGCGAACGGCAGTCCGCCGCTAGCTCACGCTCGCCTTGCACGACGTGCAACTCGAAGCCCGTCTGGTTATCGGCGTAGGTGGTGAACGTGGACTTCGCGCCCGCCGGCACGGTGGTGTTGCGGGGCAAGAGCTTGTCCACGCCGCCGCCCATCGTCTCCAGACCGAGCGACAGCGGCAACACGTCGAGCAGCAGAACCTCGTCGCTGGCGGTCGAGAGTAGCTGGGCCTGAATCGCAGCGCCGTAGGCGACGACGCGATCGGGATCGATGTCGCCGAGAGCTTCTCTTCCGAACAGCTCCCGAACGTAGTCGCGCACAGCCGGCATCCGCGTCGAGCCGCCCACCAGAATCACGCCGTCGAGCTCGGAAGCCTGGACGCCTGCATCCCGCAACGCACGCCGGCTGGCCTTGCCCGTGCGATCGAGCAACGGTTGCACGAGCTCCTCGAGCTGCGAACGCGTGAGACTGAGCTCGGCGCTGCCGCCGCCACGCTCGGGCAGTGAAACGTGCACACTGCTCGCCTCGGTCAGTGCATGTTTGGCTTTTCGTGCCGCTTCGAGCGCGACACTCACCAGCTCCGGCGCAGGCGCCTCGCCCGCACGCATCGCTCGCAGCATGAGCTCGGCGATCAAGCGGTCGATGTCGTCGCCGCCGAGCGCGCTGTCGCCCCCCGTGCTCTTGACCTGAAAAACCCCGTCTTCCAGCCGCAACACGGTCACGTCGAAGGTGCCACCCCCGAGATCGTACACCACGAACAGACCGTCTTGCTTCTTGTCGAGACCGTAGGCGAGCGCCGCCGCCGTTGGCTCGTTCAGCAAGCGCAAGACCTGCAACCCTGCCAGCCTGCCCGCGTCCTTGGTCGCCTGGCGTTGCGCCTCGTCGAAGTAGGCCGGCACCGTGAGGACGGCGCCGCCCCCGCTGCGCAGCTGGTCGACGGCGC
>DASQDA010000225.1:0-5547 GCA_035634435.1 Polyangiaceae bacterium | reverse complement strand
GAGCGCGACCCGCCTCCGTCCCGTTGTCCGCCAGCGGCTTGTTCGGACCAAAGCCTTCCGACTCCAGCCGGTTTTCGGCGATGCCGTGCTGGACCAGATAGCTCAAGCAGGCCGCCGCTCGCTCCTTGCTGAGGCGCATGTTCAAGGCGAGAGCGCCGCGGTCGTCCGTGTGGCCGTAGACGCCCAGGCGGAGCTTGGAACGTGCCTTCATCAGGGAGACAACCTCTTCGAGAATCGGATAGCTCACGGGCTTGATCACGGCTCGGCCGAACTCGAATTCGATGGGCTGCAAGAGCTCCACCTCGCCGTCCTCGTTCACGTGCGTGAGGCTAGGACAGCCGTGCTTCTCCGCTATCGCGCTGCGCGGGCCTGGCTCCGTCGGGCAGCGATCTTCCTTGTCGAGGATACCGTCATTGTCGCCGTCCTCCTCGGGGCAGCCGTCTTCGTCCTGAACACGGTCGCGGTCTTCGGGCTTGTCCGGGCACACATCGACGCTGTCGGGGATTCCGTCGCCGTCACGGTCGGAGCCTCCGGGGCAACCGTCGGTGGGATTTGGCTCCTGACCGTCCTCCTTGACGGTGGGGCACTTGTCGACGGCGTCTGGATAACCATCGCCGTCAGTGTCGACGTCGTAGTCGCCGGCGTCGGGCACGATGCGCAGACGGGGCGGAGGGGCTTTGGGCGAGGTATCGGCGAGACCGAAGTGCGTGCCGACGGAGACGAGCACGCGGAAGTCGGGCGCACCATAGCCGGTGGACAGCCGCGTTCCGAGGCCGGCGTTGAGGTACACCTTTTCATTCTTCTCGAGCAGATAGCGCAGCTGGCCAAGCCACTCGATCGCCGTGTTGCGACCGCTGAAGATGGTGTTCACGCCGGGGCCCGCGTCGCTGTCGAGGCCGGTGCTTCCGAAGAGCTCGGCGCCCACGCGCAGCTTGCCCTCGCGCATCGGAACGTAGGCACCGAAGGCCCAGCGCAGCTCCGTCGCGATATACAGTGCGCCGTACGGCCCTCCGATGCTCCTGCCTGGGCGGAAGTGCGGCCCGAGGTGTCCCGCGAGGAAGAAATCGTCCAGCTCGATCTC
Organism: Polyangiaceae bacterium; assembly: GCA_035634435.1. GTDB lineage: Bacteria > Myxococcota_A > Polyangia > Polyangiales > Polyangiaceae > PMG-095. The sequence continues at coordinate 4,466 of DASQDA010000225.1, read as the reverse complement.
GCCGGAACCAAAGAGCCAGCCAGACGCCGACTGATCACTGCCGAATGCGGTCGAGTTTCCCGTCGGCAGCCAGACCGCTGCGCCGGCGCCCAGGCGCGTCTTGCGATCGTCGGCTTCGTAGCCCAGCACGCGTACGTCGAGGCGAATGTCGTGCAGCGCGACGACCGTGTCGTCCATGCCTCCGGTACCCACGCCGCTGCGGTTCGGATCGGTGCCCGTCAGATTTGCAAGCGCCAGCGGCAGCGACACGGACGCACCCACGCGTTTGGCGATCTGTGTGCCCGCTGCCATGTAGAGAATCAACTGCCCCTGCATGGGGTTGTCGATGTTGTTCTCGACTACCGGATTGTCAGTGACGGTATCCGAGCGCAGCGGGTTGTGAGAGTAGCCGAGCGCGGCGGTGCCGTAGAACCGCGTGTCGTTCGGCAGGTAGGGCCGAAAGACCATGAAGCCGTCATCGGGAGCTCCCGAGAGCTGCGCTCGGTCTAGATAGAAGTAGCCAGATTGCGCCGCGGCAGGCAGCGTTGCCGTAACGACCAAAGCGCAAGTTGCCATGAGAACGGGAAGCCTCCGCACGAGACCCCGAATGATGTCCAGAAGTTGCACGATTTCACGGTAGCTCGACAGTTTGGTTATTTGAAGCCCCCCTGATGGAATTGAGTGAAGTACTGGGTGGCGACTCCTAGGGTGCCGTACACCGTCTCACACGGTCGCGGAGCTGCTTCGGGGTGCGGCGTGCAGGGTCAAAGAAACGACGAGGCGTGCTGACGACGCTAGGGCTCGAAGCTCGCAAACAGCTCGCAGACCCACAGCGAGCCGTCGGCGTCCTGGACGGCGCCGATGCCGACCGCCGCGAATTGACTACTCACGAGGTTGAAGCGATGTGAGGGGCTCGCCCACATCGCGCGGTGTGCATGTGTCGCGCTGGTGGCGTGAGCGACGTTCTCGCCAACGCTCGTGACCCTGAGACCAGCGGTCTCGAGGCGCCGCGCCGGATCGTCGCCGAGATCGTGGGCCAGTCGCCCTGCGCGCTGCATGGCCTCGGCCTGTTGCTGCGCTACCTCGTCGAGACCAGCGTCGCGGCGCAGTGTCGCGAGACCCTCGCTCCGTCGTGTGACCTCGAGCATGCGTTCCAGCGCGATCCGCGGGTCTTTGGCGCCCTTTGCGGCCGCCTCGCCGGGCGCCGGTGCGCTGGTCGGTGTGCTTGGCGGCTCGACGTCGGCGAAGAGCCACGCCTCCAGCACCGGGCGCGGTCCGCCGCTGACTTCAGCCAGCACCTGGACCACCCAGTGTCCGGCGGCATCGATAGCGAAGCGCCCGCGCACGTGCTGCTCTCGAACGGACGTTGGCACGAGCTTCGGGGTGCCGCGTGGGCCCACCACGACGATCTTGGCCCCTTGATAGGGCACCAGGATGCGGGCCTCGACCTCCAGCCAGGTTCCCACCGGAACGCGGGTCGGTAGCGGCGAGAGGTCGGCGAGCACGTCGACGCTGAGCGCTGCGATGACTGCCTGCGCCTTCGTCCTCGCCTCGTGGCGAGCAACCCCGCAGCGCGGCGGGCCGCTCCGCGGCAACGAGCCAAGCCACACGCTCATACGCTCGCGTGCGTCGGCGGTCTCACCGGCCGGCAGCGTCAGGGTCCACATCCTGGGCCAGACGTAGGGCGCTCCCTGCGCGCGGAGTCGCCATTCCAGCTCACCTGCCAGGGGCGACCTCCCCAGCGTCGCTTCCCGTGCAAGCTCGTGTGCAACGCGCTGCAAGGCGGCGTCACCGGGGGCGCAGAGCGCCTGGAGCGGCTCCGCACCCGGCGCTGCCTCCAGAGGGTGTGGCGATTGAGTCACCGCCGGCCAGCCCTCCGCCTCGAGCTTGGGCAAGCGAGCGGGTCCGGCCGGCGCTGCCGGCGACGTCGGTTCCGGTCGCCTGCCACAGGCCATTGATACGAGGAACAGCCACCACAGCCATCGCACGTGCGAGTCGTGAGCCCTGGCACCGGTCGCGGCAAGCCTTAAGAGGTTCGCCAAAACGCAGCGCATGATTTAGGCTGCCAATCCAATCTTGAGTATTCTCGGACCCGCTTCCTTGGAAGAGCTCGTTCTGATCGCAGCGCTGCTGCCGCGGCGCGGCCGGCGGACGGCTCCATGAGCGCCCTCACGCGCGTGACCACGGCCGCAAAAGTGGGCGTGTTCGCGGTGGTGACCGTCCTTGCCGGATTTTTGATCTACCGCTTCGCCAACAAAGGCTCTGGCTCGGGGGATGGCTACGTCGTTTACGCGTCGATGGCGGATGCGATTGGCGTGGCCAAACGCTCCCAGGTGCGCATCGCGGGGATTCCCGCCGGAACCGTGGAAAGCGTGAAGCTCGAGGGAAGCCGCGCCCGCGTCGACATTCGCATGTACCCCGAGATCGCGCTTTACGAAGACGCGGCCGTCGCCAAGGTGAGCTCGAGCCTGCTGGGGGAATACTTCTTGAGCATCAGCCCAGGCACGGAAGGACGGCGGAAGCTGAAGGAGGGCGACCGCATCGCAACGGTCATCGAAGGCGCCACCACCGACCAGATCATGAAGGACGTGGCGGGCATCGCCAAAGACGTCAAACAGGTTTCGGCGGCGCTGGCCTCCTCGGTCGGCTCCGACGAGGGTCGCGATAACATCAAGACCACCTTGGAAAACCTGGCGCAGGCGACCGAGGCTCTGAATCAGACCGTGAGGGACAACCGGGAGTCCATCCACAACATCGTCGTGAACATGGAGAGGATGACCGCGGACGGGGCTCCCGAGGTCCGCGAAATCTTGCGGAACGTACGGGAAGCAACCAGCGACGTGCGTGAGCTGGTGAGCCGGGCCGAAGGCGAGGGCGCCGCCCAGCCGGGAGAGCTGCGCCAGATTATCGAAAAGGTAAACCGCGCCAGCTCGAGCCTGGAGAACGCTCTGGGCAACATTGACGAGGTCTCCGGCCGCCTGGAGCGCGGCGAAGGCACGCTGGGTCGGCTTACCAAGGACGAGAAGCTGATCAACGAGGTCGAGGGTGTCGTCGAATCGGTCGGCGACTACGTCGGCGGCGTGTCGCGGCTACAGACGATCCTGGTGCTGCGTACGGACTATCAGTTCCTCACCAGCACCGTGAAGAGCTACGTGGAGCTCCGGCTGCAGCCGCGGGAGGACAAATACTACCTGGTCGAGGTCGTCAACGATCCGCGAGGGTTGACCCGTTACGAGCAGATCTCCGTCCAGACCACCAATCCCAACGAGCCGAACGACTACCGTGAGGTGCGGACGATTGTCACCAACGCGCTGCGCTTCTCGTTGCAGTTCGCTCAGAGCTTTGGGCCCTTTACGGGCCGCTTCGGCGTCAAGGAGTCGACCGGCGGCGTCGGCTTGGACGTGCTGTTGTTCGAGGACCGCTTCGAGCTTCGTCAGGATCTTTTCGGCTTTGGCGAGGTGGTGCTGCCTCGCTGGCGGGTGTCGTTGAGCTACGAGTTCGTCAATCGGCTTTGGTTGGTTGGCGGTGTCGACGACATTTTGAGCGACACCCGGCGCGACTACTTCGTCGGCATGCAGCTCAAGTTCAACGACGAAGATCTGAAGACCATCCTGCCGTTCGCGCCGAGCCCGTAGTTCACGGCCTATGAGGTGCGCGGAATCGTTCTGCGGCCCACGCGAGAACGCCGCGTAGCGCAGGGCCAGCGGCCACTGCGGCGACGCTGCGGCTAGCGCGTAGTCGCCGGTTGAAGTCTCGCCAACTGACGAGACTTCAGTTGCCCAGTCTCGTCACTTGCCCGGTTGCCATGCTTGCCAAAGACGTCGCAAGATGCGCCCACATCAAGGTCGTCAGGGTCGGCAGCGGATGGATAGGGCCGCTGCGTTCAGCAATCGCTCGAAGATACTCACGGCCCCCGGAGGGGGACTTACGAAGGGATGGGTCGAATGCATTTCAAACAAACTGTGCGTTGGTTGGGTGTCATCTCGCTGCTAGGTGGGGCTGCGGCTTGCGGTAGCGGTATCGGGGAGGGTGGCGACGCGCTCCCCGACGCTGCGGGCGAAGCCGACTCGACTGCTCAGTTGAGCGCCGCAGTCGTGGCGGAGGAAACCAAACAAGCCAAGACACTGCTCACAGCCTATTTCGACGCGAAATATGCCGACATGGCCACGCTCACGGCGAGATCCTTCGAGCATCAGGTCGCTCCTGAGGGCAAAGCGTTCCTGCTCCGCGAAAGGGACCGCCGCGCAATAGAAATGGACAACGCGGGCCTCCACAACCTGAGCTACCTCAACGCCAACTACAGGCTTGACTATGACAGCGTGGAGCTCTCGCCCGACGCCACGCGCGCCACGATCAAGCTGCGCGAAAGCCGCGACGTGAACTACGCCGCGAGTCCGGAAATCACCTCCAAGATGGCAAACTTGGAGCACAGGTTTATCTTGGTCAAGAGCAACGGCGCCTGGAAGCTCGAGAACGACGAATACCGG
>DASQDA010000224.1:0-2282 GCA_035634435.1 Polyangiaceae bacterium | reverse complement strand
TCGTTCGCAAGCTGTTGTCGCGACTGCGCCTTCCCCTACCTGCCCTGGCTTGACGTGCAAGACGCTAACGCGGAATCTCGGATACGACTGGTCGGGCTGTGCAGCCAATGTCGTCACGCCCGCGTCGTGGTCTCCGCACGCGGCAGCGAATTCTGGCTTTGCACACGATCGTTGACGGAGCCTGAGCGTTTTCGAAAGTACCCTCCTCTTCCTGTGCGCGCCTGTGCTGGCTGGCAGGCTGGCGCTCCCAGCTAGGCGTCGCTGCGGCGCCTCGTTACCGCAAGTCACTCACGGCAAGACCCGAACTTGTGCGAGATGCAGGATGGTCTTCTTGACAGCACGCACGCGTACGTAGCGTCCGCGCGCGGCAGGGAACGTCGCCTTCCAGCTCTTGAACGTGCTCGCCTGACCGGCGAGCTCACGCCACGTGGCTTGATTGTCACTCACTTCCACCACGAGGGGCGTCGCTCGCGCCTGGCAGCAGTCCAGTCGATTCACGACCCGCACACTGGAAAAGCTGGTGGGCTTGCCGAGGTCAATCTCGATCCAGGGGGCCTTCTCGTCCTCCGTATGGAAGAAAAACCCATGCGCCTCGTCGCACTCCTGTAATGGCGGGCGGCAACCCTGGGCCCCGACGGAGCTCGTCCGCCAAACGCGTCCGCGCGCCAGGTCCAGGCGTTGCTCACGAGCTGCCATCCAGAGGAAAACACCACCGGCGCAGAGAACCAGCAGCCCCACCACGACTCCCACTCGCAGCCAGCGGACCACGCGTGAGCGCCGGCGGGCCTCACTATCGGCGCTGGCCTCGAGCAGGAGGGCGCGCGCGAAGCGCCGCAGATCCCACAAGGACGCCGCCTGCTGCTCGCGATCCCACTCAGCAATCTGGTCGAACGTGCCGCTCATGAAGATCCGCTCGATCGTGAGCAGAGCCTCGCGGCCACCTGCGGCCCGCAAGAGCAAGGCTGCATCACTGCTGCTGAACAGCGTCGCAGGGTCCGGCACGAGGCCAGCGCCTTCGGCATCCAAGGTCGTGGCGGGCGCAAGGGGGGGCGTGGTCAACGCAAGCAGCGCCCAGTACGCGCTCTGACGATACAAGTCACAGAGCAGGGCGTCAGGCGCGCCGTGCACGAACGCTGAGGAGGGTTCTCGCGCGCGCTCGGCGAGCGCCTGCGCGCTCAGGGCTCGCTGCCGGTAGACCAGAGCCAAGGCGGCGGGCTTCTCCTGGGTTGGCCGAGGCGCGCGCTCCGAGCGCCGAAACCAGGCACGCAGGCGGGAACCCTTCGCGGGCAGCGGCGCGGCCGAGGCCTCGTCGGACGCTACCAACTGCGGCGTGCTCGCCGGGAGGGGGTCCTGGCCGCCGGGGCCGGGGGCGGAGCTCATGATCTCGGTCATCCGTTCGTGAGGACTGGGCCGGCGTACAGCGCGACAGGGATAGGCCCCTCGCCCCGGCAACCAGGATGTGTCGCGAGCCCCGCTATACCTCAGCGGAGCCAGCATTCGCCAGCGTCTGCAGCTGAAATGGGGGTCAATCCCGGCTATGCGGCCGCCTCCGGTCTAGGAAGCCGAGCGCATCCGGCGCTATAGTGCGCGTCGTGGATAAGACCTCTGAACCTGCTGCAAAGTTCGACGGCTACGCCGACGAGTATGGCTCGTTGCTCGAGGACAGCATTCGCGCCAGCGGCGAGTCTGCGGAGTACTTTCACGAATACAAGCTGGGGTGCCTTGGGCGTCTGGGAGTCTCCCCGGGGACTCCGATCCTGGATTACGGGTGCGGAGTCGGCAGCCTGGCTGAGGTTCTCGCCCGCACCTTCCCGGCGCTGGAAGGTTACGACCCATCGCCAAAGAGCCTCGAGACGGCGCGACGTCGCATGCCCGGACGCGTTTTCCACGAAGATCCCAGCGCCATCCGCGACGACCACTTCGGCGCCGCGGTGCTCTCGGGGGTGCTGCACCACGTTGCACCTGGCGAGCGGGCTGCGGTGCTCGCGACCGTGCGGCAGAAGCTGATGCCAGGCGGCAAAATTGTGGTTTTCGAGCATAACCCGTGGAATCCGCTGACGCGGCGCGCGGTGGAGGCCTGCCCCTTTGATGACGACGCGATCCTGCTCTGGCCGCGCGAGCTTCGTCGACGGCTATCGCAAGCTCGTTTCACCAACGTCAGTCAGGACTACATCGTCTTCTTCCCGCGCGCGCTGGCCGCGCTGCGGCCGCTCGAGCGCCACCTAACATGGCTTTTCCTGGGCGCTCAGACTATGACGGTTGGCTCGCGCGCCTGACGGCAC
>DASQDA010000223.1:0-9252 GCA_035634435.1 Polyangiaceae bacterium | reverse complement strand
CGGGGGCTGCAAGGCGCGCGGCGGGCCGAGCACGATCATCAGCGCCATCGCCCGCCTCAGCGCGACCTTGTCTCCGGGTACCAGATGAAGGGCTTGCCGCGCTCGTGACCCGGCCCTTGCCGCAGTGCCCTCCGCCGCGTGCGCCGTACGGCGCAATGAACGCTCGACCACAGGCGCCGCTGGAGCCGGCCGAGCCGTCTGCGTCTCACGCACCGGAGGCGGCTCGGGCTCGAACACCGGCCGGGGGATGGAAGGTGGCGGCGGTTCGGGCGCCGGGTACCAAGGCGGGGGAACCGCCCGCTCTTCCAGCGGCGGATCCCAGGTGGGCTCGACACCGTCGACGGGATCCCGCGCGCGCCGATTGCGCATGATCCACTGAAACAGTGAATAGGCGAGAAAACCAAGCAGGACGAGTAGCTGCTCGAGCGGCAACGGCTACCTCCCGCGATTCGGATCGCTTGGGTCCGCTATTGCCGAGCGCATGCCAGTGTCGGCCTGCAGGTTCTGCATGCGGTAGTAATCCATGATGCCGAGGTTCCCGCTGCGGAAGGCCTCCGACAGTGCGCGCGGCACCTCGGCCTCGGCCTCTACGACCTTGGCGCGCATCTCCTGCTCGAGAGCGACAGCCATGGCTCGGCGTTCCTCCGCCTTCGCCTGCGCGATCTGCTTGTCGGCGTTGGCCTGATCGATCTGCAGCTTGGCGCCGATGTTCTCGCCGACATCGACGTCCGCGATGTCTATGGAGAGGATCTCGTAGGCGGTGCCGGCGTCGAGCCCTCGCGCCAGAATGTTCTTGGAGATGTGGTCGGGGTTCTCGAGTACGTCCTTGTGCGTCATCGCAGAGCCGATGGTGCTCACCATGCCTTCGCCAACGCGCGCGATGATTGTCTCTTCGCCGGCGCCGCCGACCAGGCGATCGATGTTGGTGCGTACCGTCACCCGCGACACCGCAATGAGCTGAATGCCATCCTTCGCTACGGCAGCGATGCGCGCGGTCTCGATCACCTTGGGCAGCACGGACATTTTTACCGCCGCGAGCACGTCACGGCCTGCCAGATCGATGGCGGCCGCGCGCTTGAACGGCATGACGATGTTGGCCTTGTCGGCCGAGATGAGCGCCTGCACCACCCTAACCACGTCACCACCGGCCAGATAATGCGCCTCCAGATCGTCGATCGAGATACTCAGCCCCGCCTTGGCGGAGCTGATGCGCGCAGTGACGATCGTGCCTGGGGGCACACGGCGCAGACGCATGCCAATCAACGTGCTCAGACCCACGTAAGCGCCCGAGGACCACGCGGCGATCCACAATCTGAGCGGCACGAGATACGCGAGCACCACCAGGAAAACGACGATCGCAACGGCGATGATGCCGGCGCCGAAGATTCCCGAGTCAACTTCGTTCATGGTCCGTTCCTACCACCGCAGGGGCCCGGCGAAGCATGACAACGACACGATGTCGATCATCGCGGATAACCTCGATCTCCTGCCCCGCCTCGATAAAGCCCCCCTCCGAGACGACGTCGACGCGTTGGCCGCGAATGGTGGCGATACCTGCTGGCCGCAGTGGCGTGAGCGTGACACCCAGGGTGCCAGCCGGTAGCCGGTCGACCGCGGGCTCGCCCCCGCCTTCGGCAAGAGCGCTGCCGAGCACGAGCCTTCTACTTCCCGGGAAGGCCGGCAAAAAGCGCAACAACACCAGCATGCCGAGCAGCGCACGAGCAGCGGAGATGGCGACGCGCGAGAGAGCCACCGTAATCGCTGGCCACGATGCCCCTGCCCCGAACAGGCTGGACGTCAACCCCGCTGCAAGGGCAACGAAGCCGAGGATGCCGGCTACACCAAAACCGGGCAAGGCGAAGAGCTCGACCGCAAGTAGGACCAGGCCGGCACTCACCAGCATCACCTCTTCCCAGCCGGCGAGTTGAACCAGCCAGTGCCCCCAGAAGAACGAAGCGAGGCTCAACACGCCAATTAGTCCGGGAAAGCCCAGGCCCGGAGTGCGTAGCTCCACGAGCAAGCCCAGCAGACCCACGGACATCAGAATCGAAGCCACGGCAGGTTGCGTCAGAAAACGCACGATCCGCTCCGCCCAGTTTTCCGGCACCCGCCGGATCTCCGCGCCGCCGTGACCCAGGGCGGTGAGCAGCTGCGGCAGACTGTCCGCCTGCAGGTCGGCAACACCGTGCTTCAGTGCATCGTCCGTGGTCAGCGTGAGCAGCTTCCCCTTGGCGATCAGATCCGGGATCTCCACGTCCGCGTCGACCATGGCCTCGGCAATCAACCCCGGCCGCTTGCGAGCGTCCGCTGTGGCACGGAACTCCTTGCGCACGTAGGAGACCGTCTTTTCGTCCACGGGCTTGGAACCTTCGTTCGGTCCACCTGCTTGTACCGGAGTGGCTGCCCCGATAGTGCCGCCGCGCGCCATGGCGATCTTGTGGGCAGCCAGCGAGATGAGAGCCCCAGCGGAGATGGCCCGGGGGTTGACGAAGGCGACGATGGGCACCGAGCTTCTCAGCAGATGATCCCGGATGGCGACTGCGGCGTCCACACGACCGCCAAAGGTGTTCACCTCCAGGATCACGACGGCTGCGCGCTCCTCGGCAGCAGTGCGCAAGACCCGCTCGACGAAGGGCGCGAGGCCGAGATCGATCATGCCCTCGATCGGAGCAACGAACGCAATCGGGCGTGCGGCGGCGGCAGGGGTCGCCTGCGCCGTCGCGGCATTCCGCGCCACGAGGGCGAGGCCGACCAGGAGAACGCCGATCCACACTCGGATGAGCCACGGTCGCGCCAACCCTCGAGCTATCACACGACCAGACTACGCCCAGCCACGGCTCGGAGCAATGCGGCGGGGCCGAGGGTCGTCTCAGCGCGCGGTCGGCCGACGACGCCGCACGTGTGTCAGGGGGCCTTCAACGCCGCAGCAGGTCCGAGCGTGCCGCGAAGCAGCCAGATGTGACTCGCGTCTCCGGCTTTGAAGGTACTGTTGACCACGGCGATGGAGCCGCCAGGCGTGACAGCAAGCTTCCTGGTCAGCATCCCCTGCTGACTACCGTTATCGCCCAGCTCAGGCCCCGAGATGCCCGGAACCGAAATAGGCATCCCGAAGTGCCCGAAAGTGTTGTTCGAGCTGCTGAGCACGAGGCCACGCGCGCGATCCGCCCCCTCCAGGTACCTCTCCCACAACACGTAGACGGCTCCCGACGCGTCCACCGCGAGCTGCGGGTACTTGCCGACCTCGCCGCTGCGACTCTCCGAGCCCGTGAGACAGCGGGCAGCGTCGAAGCCGGGTGCGCCGGGCCGTCGACGCGCGTAGCGAATGCAGGACGTCGCGGATCCGGGACTCGTGCTTTCGGCATGCACGAGGTGCAGAGTGTCGTCCGCGCTCACGGCGAGCTTCGGCGCGTCGGAGCGCCCTGGCCCCGGCACCACGGCTCGAGCAAAACCGAAGGAGGCTCCGCCGTCGCTTGACGCGCTGAAATGAATGTCCGCCTCGCTGCTCTCCCCCAGGGCCCAGGCGACGTAGACGGCATTGCCACGACCTAAGGCGATCGAAGGAGCGCGCGCGGGGGAGCTCTGGCCGCCCGCGAGCCGCAGGGGTGGCTGAAAGGTGTTCCCTGCGTCCATCGAGCGGCGAAACCACAGCGCACCGTCGTACTCGGTCCAGGCGACATACAGCTGATCTGCGGCGCCCGCGAGGACATCCAGACTGCCGTTGTCCCACGTGGAAACGTCGAGCCGACCCTTGCCGTCACCCGCTTTGCTATTGGAAAGGTTCAACGGCGCGCTGAACGTGACTCCAGCATCGCGCGAGGTCGCGAACAAGATCTCGCCGCCGTGAGAGCCGCCCGAGAAGATGATTTCCTGCCACAGCAGGTAAACGCGCTGGGGCGCATGAGCGGGTACGCTCAACCGCGGCAACCAGGAGAAGGTCTGCGGGCTCAGCGACACGTTCATGGGTGCGCCACAGCCCCTCGCCGCCTCGGCTGCACAGCGTTGAAACAAAACGTCCTTTCGAACCTGATCGACCCAGGCGACCGTCACCTCGCCGCTCGGACTGAGCGCCACGGTCGGATCGTCCACCCAGCGGTAGTCCGACTCGTTCATACGCCAGGGCCCGCGGTGCGCCTCCCCAGAGGCAAGCTGAACGCGCTCTCCCCAGGCCGGCAACGGCTCACCCGTGGCGCCAGCACCAGCTCGCGCACAGCCGAGCAACGCGGTGCCGAGGACCGCGGCCTTGAACCAGCCGAGCAGCTCGACGCCACTCTGCCGTTCCTTTCCTGGTTGAGCGACGAGCCGGGAGCACATGCCCGGTCAGCATTCAAGTTCCGTTCCCGGCGCCAGGGTTAAAAGCCGCCGTCCAGCACCACCTCGCCCGCCACGCCCACCTGATACGACGCCACACGTCGCTCGAAGAAATTCGTCACCTCTTGCACGTCCTGGAGATCGAGGAATCCGAGCGGGTTCTTGGTGCCATAGAGCGGCGGCATCTCCAGCTGCGCCAGGCGACGATCGGCGACGTGCTCGAGGTAGCCCCGCACGTCAGTGAGGGATAACCCCGCCAGTCCGCTGCCGAGCAGATCGGTTGCAAACTGCGCTTCCGCGTCGACGGCTTCTTGCACCATCACACGCACGTCGTCCGCTAGCGCGGCATCGAACAGCTCTGGCTCTTCGTGGCGGACGATCCGCACCACCTCGAACGCGAACGCCATGTGTGCGCTCTCGTCGCGAAACACCCAGTTGGTGCCCGTTGCAAGGCCGTGCAGCAAGCCTCGTGAGCGCAGGTAGTACACATAGGCAAATGCGGCAAAAAAGAACAGCCCTTCGACACACGCGGCGAAGGCGATCAGGTTGCGCAAAAACGCGCGGCGCTGCTCGCGCGTATCGAGCCGCTGCAGGTGCTGAATGGAATCGATCCATCGGAAGCAGAAGCGCGCTTTCTGGGCGATCGACGGAATGTGCTCGACGGCAGAAAAGGCTCGCGTGCGCGCCGCCGGGTCCGGCACGTAGCTATCGAGTAGCGTCAGATAAAACTGCACGTGGAGCGCCTCTTCGAAAATCTGACGCGATAAGTACATGCGCGCCTCGGGCGCATTGATGTGCCGGTAGAGGTTCAGCACCAGATTGTTGGCTACGATGCTATCGCCCGTAGCGAAAAAGGCGACCAGCCGCTCGATGAGGTGCCGCTCGCCGGCGCTCAAACGCCGTTGAAGATCATCCACGTCCGCGGCGAGGTCCACCTCATCCACCGTCCAGCTGTTCTTGATCGCGTCCCGATACATATCGTAGAAGCGTGGGTAGCCGAGCGGTCGCAAGCTGAGGCAAAGGCCTGGGTCGAGCAGGCGCGCCGGTCGCGTTACTGCGCTCACTGGCAGGCCTCGCAGCTTTCGGGATTCTCGAGCGAGCAGCTCACGACCGCGGCGTCGGCATTTCGCTCCACCAGCGGATCCACCGTCGCCTTGGCAATGCGCGTGGCCGCTCGAGACCGCAGATAGTAGGTGGTCTTGAGCCCGCGCTTCCAGGCGTAAAAGTACATTGATGATAGCTGACCGATGCTGGGATTCTCCGCGAAAAGGTTCAGTGACTGACTTTGATCGATGAAGGCACCGCGGTCGGCGGCCATATCGATGATGGCGCGCATGGGCAGCTCCCACGCCGTTCGATAGAGCTCACGCAGCTCCGGAGGCAGCCCGCTCAGTGCAGCTACGGAGCCTTCCGAAAGCTTGAGCTCGTTGCGCACCCGCTCGGTCCAGAGCCCCAGACGCTGCAAATCGGCGACCAGATAGCGGTTGACCTGCAGAAACTCTCCCGACAGCGTCTCGCGTTTGAAGAGGTTCGATATCTGCGGTTCAATGCATTCGTAGCAGCCCGCAATTGCGGCAATCGTGGCGGTCGGCGCCACGGCGACGAGCAGCGAATTGCGCAGGCCGTGCTCGCGGATGCGTTCCACCAGCGCGCCCCAGCGCTCCGTATCTGCCACCTGGACCCCCCAGGCGGCATACTGAAGCTCGCCGAGCGCGGCCCGAGTTTCGGCGAAGGCCGGGTGTGCGCCCTTCTCGCGCGCGAGATCCGCGGAGGCGCTCAGCGCGTTGAAGTAGATCTCCTCGGCAATACGCCGTGAGAGAGCGCGCGCCTTCTCCGCGTCGAACGGCAGCCGCAGGTCGAAGAAAACGTCCTGTAGACCCATCACGCCGAGGCCTATGGGCCGCCAACGTGCGTTGGAAGCTGCGGCCGACGCGATCGGGTAGTAGTTGCGGTCAATCACGCGATCGAGCTGACGCACGGCCACACGCACCGTGTGTACGAGCTTGTCGAAGTCGAACGCGCCATCGCGCACGTGCCGCGCGAGGTTGATGGACCCAAGGTTGCACACGGCCGTTTCGCTCTCGGAGGTGACCTCCAGGATCTCGGTGCAGAGGTTGGAGAGGTGCACCACGCGGCCTTCGCGCGCCGTCTGATTGCAGGCGCGGTTGGACTTGTCCTTGAACGCAATCCAGCCGTTGCCCGTCTCGGCCAGGGTACGCATCATGCGCGCATAAAGATCGCGCGCACGGAGCCTGCGCAGCGCCAGGCCTGCAGCCTCGGCCGCGTGGTACCTGGCATCGAAGGCTTCACCCCAGCTGTCCACGAGCCCGGGTACGCTCTTCGGATCGAACAAGGACCATTCTTCGTCGTTTTCGACGCGGCGCATGAAAAGATCGGGGATCCAGTTGGCGAGGTTCAGGTTGTGCGTGCGGCGCGCAGGCTCCCCGGCATTGTCGCGGAGCTCGAGGAACTCTTCGATATCCGCGTGCCACGGCTCGAGGTAAACCGCGCAGGCGCCCCGACGTTTACCGCCCTGATTCACCGCCCCCACCGAGGAGTCCAGGGTCTTCAGCCACGGAACGATGCCGCTCGAGTGACCGTTGGTGGACTCGATCAACGAGCCGCGGCAGCGGACGCGGCTGTACGCAATGCCGATGCCGCCCGAGAACTTCGAGAGCAGCGCCACGTCGGTGTACTTTGCGTAGATGCTCTCCAGGTGATCCGTCGGCGAGTCGAGCAAAAAGCAGGACGACAGCTGCTCGTGGCGGGTCCCCGCGTTGAACAGCGTCGGCGAGCTCGGTAGATAATCGAGGGACGAGAACAGCCGATAAAGGGCCAAGGCCTCGAGCACGTTGTCCGCCGAGGCGCAGGCGACCCGTAGCAAGAACTGTTGCGGCGTCTCGATCACCTTGCGCGTTTGGGGGTGTCGCAGCAAGTAGCGGTCGTAAAGCGTGCGCAGTCCGAAGTACTCGAACCGCTGATCGTTCTCCGCGAGCACTGCCGCGTTCAGCTTGCGCGCCGCGCGGCTCACGAAGGCCAGCAGCCCATCGTTGACGAGCTGAAGTTCGTGGCCCAGCTCGATGGACTGCGAGAACGAGTGAACGTTCTGCAACGCGACCTCTTTCTCGATGAAGGTGGAAAGCAGCCGCGCCGCTAGCCGCGAGTACGCTGGCTCTTCGGCGATCAGGCCAGCTGCGGTGTGAATCGACAGCTCATCGAGCGCTTGCGTCGTTGCTCCGTCGAATAACCCGCCAATCGTCGTCAGCGCGACGCGCAAGGCATCCACTCGCTCGAGCCCCACGGCCGCGCGGCTCACGGCACGCACGATCTTGTTGACGTCGACCGGCTCGCAGCTGCCATCGCGCTTGCGGACACGCATGCTGGTTGGAGTCGCGCTCGCCGGTTCCATTGCTTCGTCTTGAACTGAAATTGACTGCACCACGTTGACCTCCTGCTGCGTGCTCACGGCATGCTGCGCCGCGCTGCGCACACCGAATGACGGAGAGCCGGCCCCTCTCGAACCGGCAAATCTTCGACGTGCCGCGCCCACGCGCAGCTCGCGACCGTCAAGGAACCGAAGCGAACGGGAGCTCGCGCCAGCGCTGTCGGCGGTCGTCGTCACCAAACTCCGCTGGAGCGGAGCTCGGGCTTCTGGCAGGTCTTCGGGCTCGTGAGCGTTGCGAAGTTCGCGTTCCTACGACTCGCCACTTCCCGGCCGCTAATGCCAGTGTCTTCGGGCGAGGCTCGTTCTCACATACCGCTGCGTGGGCAGCCCCGGATTCACACCGGGTTCCCTCATGAGTCCTGAGCACGCGCTCAGGCACCTGAAGCGAACCCAACATATTGTGGTCAGGCGGCACCGGTCAACCCATATGTTGTGGTGCGGCCAAGAAAGTACTGACCGGCTGCTCAGCAAGCGCCGGCGGCCGCACCGAGCCACACTCGAACGGATGCCCCCCTTCGCGCCCGCAGCGTTCCTCGGACACGGCAGCCCGATGAACGCGCTCGAGAGCAACCGCTACACCGAAGCCTGGCAGTTATTCGGCGCGAGCGTGGCCAGACCCCGAGCCATCCTCGTGATCTCGGCACATTGGTACGTCAACGTTACGGCGGTCACGGCCATGCCGCGACCGCGCACCATCCACGACTTCTACGGCTTTCCTCCCAAGCTCTTCGAAGTGCAGTATCCCGCCCCCGGCGACCCCGCACTCGCAGAAGAAATCGCCGACGTGGTCAAACCCAGCTGGGTAGGCCGCGACCATGATAGCTGGGGCATCGATCACGGCGCGTGGTCAGTGCTCGTGCACGCCTTTCCGGACGCCGACATTCCGGTGCTGCAGCTCGCGGTCAACGAGACCAAAGGGCCCGACTTTCATTTCGAGCTGGGCACGCGGCTCGCTCCGTTGCGCGAACGCAACGTGCTGATCCTGGGCAGCGGAAACGTAGTGCACAATCTGCGCGCCATCGACTGGAGCCGCAAAGATCACGGCTTCGACTGGGCGCAGCGCTTCGACGAAGCTGCGCGCGCGGTTCTCACGCACAACCCCAGCGAGGTGCTCGAGCTCGTCGGGCATCCGGAGTTCGCGCGCGCGGCACCAACCCCCGATCATTTCTATCCGCTGCTCTACATTGCGGGTCTCGCCGCGGCGGCAGGCCGCCGCACCGAGGTGCTCGTGGACGGACACGCTTACGGATCCATCTCGATGGCGTCGTATACGGTGGACGCAGAGCGTCAGGAACAGCGCGCGTCGGGCTCGCCAATGGCGGACTTGCCGCACCCCGAGATCACGCCGCCCGAGGAGACGAATGTGTAGCAACGCGAGCGCGCGCCGCGGGTGCTCAGCGTCGCTGCGCGCGTTGCGAAGCCGTCCGCTGGAGCGACATATTTATCACTCGCCTGTGAGCGTCAGAAAATGCGCTGTGGCGCCCACGGCGCGTGACCCG
>DASQDA010000222.1:0-1626 GCA_035634435.1 Polyangiaceae bacterium | reverse complement strand
CCAGAGTGGCGTTGTCGGACTCGTCCTGGCGGTTGTACTGAACCACTCCGTCGAGCACGAACACCGCGCCCGTCAGGTGAAACGCGCTGCTCAAATCGTTACGGAAAATTAGCTCTGCGCGAGCTCCGCCGACGCCGCCCGAAAGAATCGTATCGCTGAGCAGGCTCAAGCGGGTGTGACTGCGCCGAATTTGCTCCTTCAGCTCATCGACCCGCTGCTCGAGATCGCGCAGGCGCACCACATAGGTAGAGCCATCGATCGGTTGGCCCGCCGCTCCAGCGGCCGTCGCTCCCGTCGCCGGAGCGCCCGTCCCAGCGGACGTCGCGCCGGTAGTGGACGTGGACCCGCTGGGATTTGCGGTTGCCGTGGCGCTCGCCGTGCCCGATGCGCTCGTTGGCGCCGTGCTCGTCGTACCCGGGGAGCCGGCCGCGCCCGCTGCCGCGCCGACACCGGTTCTCGTGGCAGCTCCCCCGACGCCCGTGCGCCCTGCGGCGCCACCCGTCGAAGTACCACCGCCCGCCGTGGCGCCGGCCGCACGCGGGGCGGCACCACCGCTGCCTGTGGGGCGCGAAGCCGCACCGCCGGCTCCCGCCGTTGAGGAAGCGCCACCTACTGCGCTATTGCTCGCCGCTGGGGGCTTCGCGTTCGGGGCCTGAGCGGAAGCTACGAGAGAAAAACAAGCCGCGGTAGCGGCGATCCAGCAAGCTGTATTGAGACGCATCATGACCCTCTCGATAAGACAGCCGGATACTTGGCTCGCACGTGGGGGGTTACCCCTCTCGTGCGTGGCCGCGCTGAGCGACCTTCTCCGGACAGCGCATCTTCTCCTCAAGGGGGGCGCAATCCAAGCAGGAAAGTTTCACATGCTACAAGCGCCGCTAAGACCGGCTAACCGACCTATTGAACCAGCGGCCGCCCCGTGGCAAATATGAGCCTTCTTGCAGGCTTGCGCGCGTCGGCGTAGCGTAAAAAGCCACCCGCCGCGGCGCGAACTTCGATCCGTTCATCAAACGTCCAGGCGTCCACAACCGGGCAGATTTCAAACGTGCAAGCTCGGGCGTCACACATCCACTCATCCCCTGCCCGCCCGTCTTCGCGCATGGCGGCCGTGGCAGGCGACGCGACGGACGAGATGCTGATGGTTCGCTATCAGCGGGGGGATCGGCGCGCGTTCGCCGAGCTCGTTCACCGCCATGGTCGGCCCGTTTACAATTTCGTGCTGCGCCAGGTGCGCGATGCCGACGCGGCCGAGGACGTAACCCGGGAAGCGTTTCTTCGAATCGTGCGCAACGCGGGCGAGTTCAAGCACGAAGCGCGTTTCGCGACCTGGCTTTACGCGCTCACGCGCCAACTTTGTCAGGAGCAACTGCGGCGCACCCCGCAGCGCCGCCCCGTGGCCGAGCGTCACAACCTCGTGAGCTCACCAAGCGAACGCTTGGAAGCGCTGCCCGACGTGCAGCGGCGCGCGGGCGCCGAGGCCAGCCTGCAGTCGAGGCAGGTAGTCAGCTGCGTCATTCAGACGGTCGAGGCATTGCCGGAGGATCAGCGAGAGGTGTTCCTCATGCGAGAGGTCGCCAAGCTGACCTTCAAAGACATCGCCGAAATCACGGGCGCGCCCGATCCCAC
>DASQDA010000221.1:0-4567 GCA_035634435.1 Polyangiaceae bacterium | reverse complement strand
CGAAGCCCTGTCCGTAAAGGATCTTTGCCGGATCACGCAGGCTACCCGCGCGATCCACCTCCCAGAAGAAGCGGCCATCCCGCGGGTCTGCGAAGTGTGTAAGGAACTCGCGGGTTCCATGAGCCATGTCGATGAGCTGCTGCTGGCTCGAGCCGCCCGGGCGACGTTCGAGATACATCGAGAGCGCCCATAGATGACGAGCCTGCTGCACCAGCGTCTTGTCGCTGGGAGCACACGGGCGCCCTTCCCTATCGAGCGAGCCGTGGAAGCCCCCGTGGTTGCGGTCGTAGGCGCGCGGCCACCAGAAGCTCGTGATCTCGGCGCCGAGCACGCCCAAACGATCGCGGAGCGGCGCAAGCTTTCCACGCGCGCTCCCCACGACGGCGCGACCTTGAATGTGGTGTGCAGGCATGGTGGAGTTTTGCCTTTCGATCAAACAGCGGCTCGCGCGATTTCCGCTCTTGTTTACCACGGCGTTTGCTGCTTATAAAACGTTTTAGTGACGCTCCTGCTCCGCACGGCCGTGCCCGCCAGAGTCGCCTCTCTCGTCTCGACGACAAGCTTGGCGTTTTTGTGCCTGCTGGCGCCGGGCTGCCTGCGTCTCAAGAGCGCTGCCGTACCGCCGGAGCCCAAGTACATGGACACCACCGACCGCTACGAGCGGATGGAAGTGCCCGAGAGTCGCCAGCCCTCGGCTGCGTTCGTGCTCGATGGTAAGCCCCTCTGCTTCCAGGGCACCAACAACTACTACCTCATCTACAAGTCACGCCGCATGGTGGACGACGTGTTCAAGCAGGCGGCAGCCATGAACCTGAAGGTCATGCGCATGTGGGCCTATCTCGACCGCGGCTCCCTCGACGGCAGCGTGCCCAGTATCGACGGAGACGGCACCAAGGACGGCGTCTACTTCCGCTACTGGGATCCCGTCACGCAGCAGCCCGTGGTGAATCTGGGCGAAAACGGTCTGCAGCGGCTCGACTACGTGCTCACCAAAGCGCGTGAGCACGGCGTGCGCCTTATATTGGTGCTCACCAACAACTGGCGCGAGTTCGGGGGCATGGACCAGTACGTCACCTGGTACAAGGCGCAGTACCACGACGAGTTCTACACGCACCCGGGCATCCGAAAAGCGTACAAGGACTACGCCTCGCTGCTCATCAACCGCAAGAACACCCTCGACGGCACCCTCTATAAGGAGGACCCCGCCATCTTCGCCTGGGAGCTTGCCAACGAGCCCCGCTGCCGCAACGGCGACAAGCTCGATCGGATGAGCGGTTGGGACAAGACCACCATGGTGCGCTGGGCGGACGAGATGAGCTCGGCCATCCGCGCCGAAGATCCCAATCACCTGATCGCCGTGGGCGACGAGGGCTTCCTCTCGGGTGGCGGCGCAGGCTGGCTCTACGAAGCCACCGACGGCGTCGACCACGAGGCGCTTTCGAGCCTGCCCAACATCGATTTTGCCACGTTCCATCTGTACCCGGACAACTGGGGGCTCGGCTATAAGCAGGGCTACCACTGGATCGAGGAACACATTCGCGTTGCGCGCCGCATCGGCAAGCCGACGATGCTCGAAGAGTACGGCACGCTCGTGAAGCGCGATCCGAAGTCCTTCGCCATCACGCGAGGATGGCAGCGCCGGGAGACGGCGTACGTGAACTGGAACGAGCTCATGCTGCGGGGCGGCGGCAACGCCTCCATGTTCTGGATGCTCGCCGGCATCGACGACCATCACGGCACCTATCCCGACTATGACGGCTACCAGGTCTATCGCGGGTTACCCACGGGCAAGCTCCTGCACGGCATTGCACAGCAGTACGAAACGAGCGCGGCCGCCTGCAAGTATTCGGTGGACGTGAGTGACATGCCTCCGAGCCCGTTCGTGAAGGTCAAGCGGCTGCCGGTCGCAGCCAAGCCACAGGCGACGAGCGGTGTGCTCGGGGAGAAGGGTTGATTATGCGCGAGGGTTTGATCTTCTGTGCCGTCTTCCTCGGGGCCTCGAGCCTGCTCACTGGTTGCATCACGAGCCCGGTATCGGACTATGGCTCCACGAGCCACGCAAAGCAGACACAGCTCGGCGAATGCAAGGACGGTCTGATCGACGATCTGGAAGACGGAAATGCCCAGGTTAGCGAGCGCGACGGCCGCAATGGCTACTGGTTCACGTTCGTGGATCCGTGGGGCTCGACCGTGCAGCCCAAGGGCCACTTCCAGGTGAGCCAAGGCGGCGTGGCTCCAGGGCGTCAGGTCGCGAAAGCCTCCGGCAAGCTCGCCGAAGAGGGCGACAGCCTCTATGCCGGCCTCGGCTTCGCTTTCACGAACCCGAAGATGCCCTACGACGCCTCGCGCGCGCGCGGCATCCGCTTCTGGGCAAAGGGACCCGGCCGTATTCGGCTCAAGGTGCCGGATCGCAACACGGCCCCTGAAGGGGACCGCTGCACCGATTGCTACAACGACTTCGGCGTCGACATCTATCTGCAGAACGAGTGGATCCGTTACACGGTGCCATTCGACCGCATGAAGCAGCAGCCCGGCTGGGGTGACCGTAGCCCCGCGGTCGACGAGCAAGGCCTGCTCGCCGTGCAATGGCTCTTTGGCACGCCCGGACGCGAGTTCGAGATCTGGGTGGATAACGTGGAGCTGGTCGGATGTGAGGAGCCAGCCCCGCGATGACCTACGGTCGCGCCCTCTTCGCTGGTGCGGTGGCGCTCGGCGCTGCTGCATGCGGCGGTGACGATGCGGGCCGGCCTGAAACCCGCCCCGCGCCTGTCTTGCCGGACAGCGCTTACGTGAGTCGCCCCGCCGACTGCAGCTTGGGCGAGGCGACCGCGCTCGAGCTTCTCGTGCTCGACGACTTCGAGCTGGGCGCCGCTTCGGGCGGTTGGTACACCAACAACGACGTCTGCGAGCCCTGCCAGCTCTTGATCGAAGAGCGTATCCAGCTGGACATCGCGCTCGATCAGAACCCCACTGGGGCCGACCTGCTCGATCGCTACGCCGCGCTGGCGCAGGAGACCGCCGTCTGCCGCCGCCGCTGCGAAGCGTACTCCAGCCCGACTCTGTTCGAGAAGCCGCTGCCGGCCGAGCGGATCCCAGGGACACGCTGCGGCAGCACCTACGCGCTGCGAACGCGCGGGGGGCCGTTCGCCGGCTGGGGGACGAGCCTCGGCGTGCAGCTTTCGCCGCCCGTGGATGCCAGCGATTGGGACGGCATCGCCTTCTGGGCGCGACGCGCACCGGAGCACCGCGGCGTGGTGCGGCTCGAGGTCGTGGACGGCAGGACGAGCGGCGCACCCGCGGGCCCCGAGCAGAAGCCCTTCTGCAACCCGAATCACACGGACGACACGCTGCGCGAGGCCTGCGACAAGTTCGGCACCTTCATCAACGTGCCCGTGGACTGGCAGCTGTTCACCATCCCCTGGGCGGATCTGCTGCAGGGCGGCTGGGGCGTGCAAGCGCCACGCCTCGAGCGGGACGATCTGCGTGCCATGGCGTTCCAGGCGGGACGCGGAAGCTGGGATCTGTGGTTCGACGACGTGGGTTTCTACCGCCGCGCAGGCCAGCGGTGAGAGCGCGATGAGCGAGAAGGCAATGAGTGAGAGCCGGCACCTGGCGAGCCGCGCGCGGCGCACACGAATGCGGTGGTCAATCAGCCTCGCGTGGGCCGGAGCGCTGCAGGTCGGCCTACTCGTCACGGGTCTGGCCCACGCGGCCGAGGAGGACACCAGCGTTGGGGCGGAGTTTATCGACCTGCCGCCGGAGGTCACCGCCACAAGGGAGGCCGAGGCAGCACGACGCAACCTGGAGCGCGGCGACGTGAAGGATCATCCGGGCTACATTCCCGGCTACCGCCGCGCGCTGGCCATCGGTCTGTCGCCGCTGGCTCCCGACGTGCCGAGCCTACCCGGTGGCGTGACGCCGGTGTTCGGGGCCGACACGCTCGACCGCGGCTTCCGCTTCAAGTTCAACGGCTACCTGCAAGCCGTGGCTCGTGCCAGCATCGGAAAGCGAGCAGCAGACGAGGGCGGCGGCCTGACGCTGCATTCGGATGCGGTGGTGCCCGGCGCCGCTTACGGCTTCTTCGACCACACGAATACGGCGCTGGTGCCTTGGGCCCAGCTCAACTTCGCCTACGGCAACGATGTCGTGCAGGCCACGGCCATCATCGGGGCGTGGACCACGGGTCAGGCGGACGCGGCCAGCGGCTATCACATGCCGAACGCGCAGCTCTGGTTCAACGACGCCTACCTCACCTACACACCGAAGCTCGAGCCCGTTGGTCTGCGCATCAACACCGGCGTCTTCCAGGAGCGCTACGGCTACATGGGCCAGTACGATGGCGGCGCCTATGGCGCGTCGCTGATCGGTCATATCTTTGGCGTCGGAGCCGCGGGCACGCTGACGCTGCCCTTCGAAGCCTTCACCGTGACGGCGGAGTCCGGCATCAAGGGCGAGCTCGACAAGGCGCCCTTTGGCGTTGCGCACGATCCCTCGACCGCGTTCGCGCGCTCGGAGGAAGGCAGCACGATGGCGGCCCACGGGCACCTCGGGGTGAGCGCGCAGGGAG
>DASQDA010000220.1:0-1535 GCA_035634435.1 Polyangiaceae bacterium | reverse complement strand
CCTTCGGCAGCGGCGCGCTCGCCCCTCTTCTTCGTTTCATCCCTACGGAAACATTCATGATCGCTCGCCGCGCCAAGATCGTTTGCACCATCGGCCCTGCTGTCGCCACTCGCGAAGGCATTCGCGGCCTCATCGAGGCCGGCATGGATGTGGCGCGCCTCAATTTCTCGCACGGCAAGCACTCGGAGCATGGGGCTCACCTGGAGCTGATTCGCGCCGAGAGCGCTGCGCTGGGCAAACCGGTGGCGATCCTTCAGGACCTCTGCGGACCGAAAATTCGCACGGCCCTCGTCGGCCCGGTAGCGCTCGAGAGCGGCGGCACCGTCGACATGATCTCCGGCAGCGTGGGCGATGAGCACACGATCGCCATCGACTACGAAAGCCTGGCTCACGACGTACGATCCGATGACCGCATTCTGCTGTCGGATGGCCAAGTCGAGCTGCGCGTCTTGCATGTGCGCGGGGAGCGGGTTCACTGCCGCGTGGAGCACGGCGGACCCATGCGTTCGCGCATGGGTGTGAATCTTCCGTCCGGCAGCATGCGCATGGCCGCGCTCACGGAGAAGGACAAGAAGGACCTGGAGTTCGGGCTCGAGAAGGGCGTCGACTACGTGGCGCTGAGTTTCGTGCGACGCGCCGAGGAGGTCCAGGAGCTGCGCGAGCTCTGCGAGCGCCGAGGCCGCCCCACGCCGATCATCGCCAAGATCGAGACGCCCGCCGCCGTCGAACGGCTGGATTCCATCGTGCGAGCCGCCGATGCAGCGATGGTCGCTCGCGGTGATCTCGGGGTCGAGCTGCCGCCCGAGACGGTGCCCGTGATTCAGAAGCAAATCATCGGAACGTGCCGTATCCACCGCAAGCCAGTCATCGTGGCCACGGAGATGCTCCAGTCGATGGTGGACTCCCCGCGTCCGACGCGCGCGGAGGCGAGCGACGTTGCGCACGCGGTATTCGGCGGCGCTGACGCGGTGATGCTTTCTGCCGAGAGCGCCACGGGCAAGTACCCGCATGCCGCAGTCGGTATGATGGACCGCATCATCCGCCAGGCCGAGGCCAGCCGCTTCGTTCAGGTCAACGCCTCGGAGCCAGACCACACCACGGCGGACTCCATCGCGCACGCGGCCGTCTCGATCGCTCGCGAGGTTGGGGCGAAGCTCATCGTTGCGCTCACGGAGACGGGCCTGACGGCTCGCCTCGTTTCAAAAGCACGCGCTAGTGTGCCGATCCTCGCGTTCTCCTCGGACGAGCGCACGCTGCGGCAGCTGGCCCTTTTGTGGGGTGTCGCCCCCCGAAGCCTGGTTGCGATGCAGTCGACTTTCGACGACCAGGTCCGGGACACGACCCAGTACTTGATGCAAAATGCGCTCGTGAAGTCGGGCGAGCGCTACGTGATGGTGTATGGTGCTCGCGTGGGTGTGCGAGGGGCGACCAATGCGGTGCGGGTGGAGCAGCTCCCATGATCCTTGCGCCGGCACTGCGCCCGCTGGCTTTGACAGCGAGCTTTCGCAGCGTCCGGCGTCGGTTCGGTGACGTCA
>DASQDA010000219.1:0-4095 GCA_035634435.1 Polyangiaceae bacterium | reverse complement strand
GTTCACGAACACGACCGACCAGGTGCTCGAAGGTATTTATCGCTTCCCGTTGCCGCCGGATGCCAGTATCGAGCGCCTGGCGCTGGAGGTGGACGGACGCTGGATCGATGGCGCCTTCGTCGACCGTGACCGCGCAGCTTCCATCTGGCGTGGAGCGCTGGTGAACGCAGCACCCAAGCTGAGATCCTCGTTGCGCGAAGAGATCATCTGGGTGCCCGGGCCCTGGCGCGATCCTGCACTGCTGGAATGGCAGCGCGGAGGCCGTTTCGAGCTCAAGATCTTTCCGATTCCGCGCAAAGGCGCGCGTCGGGTGGTGCTTGCTTACACTCAGCGCGTGCAACCAGCGGGCGACCGTCGTCGCTACTTCTACCCACTGGCCCACGACGCGAGCGGAGCGCTACGTGTCGATCGCTTCGCCGTCGACGTGGAGGTGCGTGGTCACGACCCCGCCCTCGGCGTAACTCCTGCCGGCTACGAGCTCGAGCGGCACCGGGCGGAAGATGTCCAACATTTCGCCCTCGAACGCACGAGCTTCGTTCCGAGCGGTGACCTGAGCTTCGAGTACGCGCTGCCCGATCGCGACGCCGAGGTTCGCGCCTGGACGTACGTGAGCCCAACGAGCGCCGTAGCAAGCGCCGCAGTCAACGCACAAGCAGCGCCCTTCGTCGCCATTGCTCTGAGGCCGCGCCTGCCGCGAGCGGAAGGCGCTCGTCGGCGTGACTTCGCGATCGTCGTCGACACGAGTCGCTCGATGTATGGCGAGAGTTACACGCGGGCGAAGCGGCTGGCCCAGCACCTGATTCGCGAGCTCGATCCCGAGGACCGCCTGGTGCTGCTCGCTTGCGATACCGAATGCCAGACGGCTGCGGATGTTTCCGTCCAACCTGGTGCCTCAGCGGCAGCGCAGGCGCGAGCGTTCCTGGACGCCGTGACGCCCGACGGAGCGTCGGACCCGACACGCGCCGTGGAGCTGGCGATGCGAGCCCTCGACGGCATGGCCGGCAGAAACGAGAGCCGCGAAGGGCGGATCGTCTACATTGGCGACGGCATGCCGACGGTGGGTCCGATACGCCCAGCGAGCATCGAGGCCAGCGTGGCCAGGTCGCTTCGCGGCGGCGCCGTGCGCATGACCGCAGTTGGCGTTGGCGAAGAATCCGACGGCGAAAGTCTGTCAGCGCTGGCACGCGGTGGAGCCGGCGTGATGCTGCCTTACAGCGCAGGGCAGAGCCTGACGGAGGCAACGTTTGCCGTGCTGGGCGCCGCCTATGGCCACGCCTTGAGCGACGTCGAGGTCAGCTTACCCGACGGGCTCTACGCCGTGGCACCCGCCCGCATGGACGCCATTGCGGACGGTGGAGAGGTTTTGATCGTGGCCCGCATGCATGGAGCCCACGTCGACGGCGATATGAGCGTGCGAGGCAAGATCGCCGGGGCGCCGTTCGAGCGGCGTTACCCCTTGCGACTGCGGCCGAGCAGCAGCGCGGGCAATGCTTTCGTGCCGCGACTCTACGCTGGGGTGCGGATCGCCGATCTCGAGCGCGAGGGCAGCGCAGAAGCCAAGCTGGCGGCTCTCCAGCTCTCGACCACGCACGCGGTCGCTAGCCGGTACAGCTCCCTCCTGGTGCTCGAGAGCGAGGCCATGTTCCGCGCCTTCGGTCTGGAGCGGGGCCGTACGGCACCCGAGTGGACCGGCGACGAGCCCGCGGAAGGCAGCAGCGCGGAAGCAGAGGTAAGCCTCGGAGAGGACGCTCAGCCCGAGAAGGAAGCCGTGCTCGACGCGACCGGTGCGCCTTGGCGAGGCCTGGGCAATACCAGCGCGGGGGCCACACCCGCGGCCGCGCCGCGCCCGGCCGCCAAAGCCTCCGCCCCGAGCCCGACCGAGAGCAAACGGCGCGCGGAACCCGGCTCCCAGATGCTGAGCGACAGCAGCGTATTCGAGCTGGAGCCGCTGCGGGCTCCGTCGCCCCTCCCTCGACGAATGGTGCCCATGCGTCGCATCTGGGAGCGGGTCGGCGAGCTGGTGACGACGCGGCGCACGCCCAAGGCTGCAAGCTTCGAGGGCATCGCGAACGCCGAACGAGCTCTGCTCGAGCAGCCGAACTCCCGCGAGGCGACACGCAAGCTTTACGCCTTGCTGGCAACAGGCGGCGAGCTGCAACGAGCGGCCGACGTCGTTGCTCGCTGGGCAAACCGGGATCCGCTGGACGCTGACGCACTGACGGCGCGCGCCGATCTTGCCGCGCGAAGCGGTGACCGCGACGGCGCCATCCGCCTGCTGGGCAGCGTCATCGACGTGCGGCCGGCTGATGTGGCCGCGCAGCGCCGACTCGAGCGACTGCAGCGTTGGGCGGGCCGTCCCGACATCGGTTGCCGCCACCTCATGGCGGCGGCAGAGCTGCGTCAGCAGGACGCAGAGCTCCTGGCCGATACTGTGCGCTGCAGCCGGGCGAACGGCGAAAGTGAGCTGGCGGAACGATTGCTGTCATCGGCGAGCGGGCCCATCCAAGCTCGAGCACTGGCGTTGCTCGGCTCCACCCCGGCGCTCGATACGCTGCTACGGGGCGACGTGCGCATCGAGGCAACCTGGTCGGGCAGCGCCGATCTGGACTTATCACTGCTCGATCCCGAAGGTCAGCGCGTCTCCTGGTTGGGAGCCCCGACGCGCGCCCGCATCAGCG
The DNA here is from genome assembly GCA_035634435.1 of Polyangiaceae bacterium. Lineage (GTDB taxonomy): Bacteria > Myxococcota_A > Polyangia > Polyangiales > Polyangiaceae > PMG-095. Next base: position 1,417 of record DASQDA010000219.1, on the reverse strand, counting down.
CGCGGGACGTCACCAGCTCCTCGCAGGAAGCGCTCGCGCTCAGCGGTGCGGGACCGGGCGAGTATCTCCTGGAGGTCGTGCGCTCGGCGGGCGCGGACCCGATCAGCGGCGAGCTCGTCGTGCACGTCGCCGGCACCCGGCGCCGGGTTGCCTTTCGAACGCAGGGCACCCGGACGAGCGTCGGCGTCCTGAGTATCGGCGTGAAATCCCGCCTGGTGCCGCTGTGAGCCGCGACGCGTCCAGGCAGCGCGAGCCTCAAGCGCTCGGCTTGACGGAGTCGAGCAGCTTGTAAAAGGTCTCGCGCGCAGACTTGACGGTCGCCGCAGGGCCGGTGAGCTTGAAGAAGTACGCGCCGCTCGGCGCTTCGACGATACCGCCGAGCATGCCGTAGCTCGGCTTCGCTTGCGACGGTCCGCCGGGCATACCGGAGCTGAAGGTCCCGCTCTCGACCTCGACGGTGTGCTGGCGGAGACCGTTCGCATTGCGATCAGCCCGATGCACCTGGTCGGGCTTCACACCGGAGAACTGCTTGACCCAGCGGTCCACGTTCGCGTCGATGCTGCCGCCCTGGCCTGGCCCGAAGTAAAATACGGCTAGCTCGCCGTCCTCGGTGTCGGAACCGCTGCGCGGTATCTGATAGGTCGCCTTGCGCATCGCGTTGCTGACGGGCATTCGCTTCCAAGCGGCCGGATCTTCCCAGGTGACCCCCATGGGCAGCTGCGAGGGCGGCGTTGCGGAGGCCGGCGCTGCGGCGGGCGCGGGGCTCGCGCTGGATGGCGGCAGCAACAGAGCGCTCGATGGCGGCTCCGGCTTCTTTTTGCACGCAATCACCAGGAAAGCCGCCGCGAACAGGATGGACGCCTTTTTCATACTGCCTCGTAGAATACGCGGGTCATCTAGCACGCCCAGGGCGAGCATGATAGCAAACTCGCGACATGCGAATCGACGCGACGCCGATGGACTGGGCTGTCTTTGCCGGCGTCGTGGTGGCTGCGCTTGGCATCGATCGCTTGCTGTTCGGTCGCGCCAAGCAGCACGTTTCCTTCCGCGAAGCAGCCGTCCGCAGCGCGTTCTTCGTGCTCGTCGGAACCTCGTTCAGCCTCTACGTGTGGTCGCAGAAGGGCACGCAAGCAGCGCTCACCTACCTGGTCGCCTACTTGGTCGAGGAGTCGCTCTCGGTCGACAATCTGTTCGTGTTCCTGGTGCTCTTCAGCTACTTCCGGATCAACGAGCTGCGCCAGCATCGCATTCTGTTCTGGGGCATCCTCGGCGCGGTGGTGATGCGCGGCATCTTCATCGTCGCCGGGACGGCGCTGTTGTCGCGCTTCCACTGGATGACGTACGTGTTCGGTGCCTTTCTGCTGCTCACGGGCGCCAAGTTGCTGTTGCGCAAAGAGGAGGCGGTCGACCCGGAAGA
>DASQDA010000218.1:0-4645 GCA_035634435.1 Polyangiaceae bacterium | reverse complement strand
CAGCTGCCGTTTCCTGCCAGCCGGGATTCGAGCTCTTTCGGAGACGAGGACGTCCAGGGCGTTGGCGCCAACACGCCGTGGGAGGCTGCCTACGACGCGCTCGGTCGACGGCTCTGGAGCCGCTCAGGCACGATCCAGCGGCAGTTTTACTGGGACGGCGACCGGCTCGCCGCCGAGCTGCTGCCGAGCGGCGGGTTGCGCATCTATCAGTACGCAGGCCCCGATGCGCTCGTGCCGCTCGGTTTCGTCGACTACGCGAACGCTGACGCCGAGCATGCTACGGGCAGGAGCTACCACGTCTTCTCCAATCCTGTCGGGATGCCGCTCGTCATCGAGGACGAGAACGGAAAGGTCGTCTGGTACGCCGAACGCATCGACCCCTACGGCGACATCAGAGTCCGGGGGGGTGCCGAGGTCGAATACAACCTGCGCTGGCCCGGGCACTACTTCGATCCAGAGACGCGGCTTCAGTACAACCGCTACCGCTACTATGACCCCGCGCTCGGGCGGTACTTGCAGAGTGACCCCATCGGTTACCAAGGAAGCCCGGTCAACCTCTATGCCTACTGTCCAAACCCATTGATCCAGGTGGACTTGCTCGGGTTGGATCACCCGGGCAAGACTGCCAAGAGCAACAAAGAGGGCGGCGATCACGACGGCATGGAGGGCACAGCGCCGCCGAAGCTGCGGGGCGTCTCCAATGAGCAGATTGCTCTAGCGGCGAGTCCTGGGACCAGCCGCGCCCGCATCGCGGCGCGGAAGCTCGTTGCGAAGCGCTTCTACAAGCAACACGGCAAGATCTGGGATCCCGAGCTGAACGGTGGGAGTGGAGGTATGCGCAACCCTTCGGCTGCGGAGGCCCGCGCACAACTGAAAGGCATCGACTACTCGAAGCCGGTCTCGATTGGGCCACCACCACCCACACCGGCACGACTCGAGCAGTGGCAAAGACCGGGTGGTCGCCAGGGTCAATTCTATGCCGATCCAGGCACCTCTCCGGGCGCTCTCGGAATTCACGACAAGGCTGCCGACGCGACGGGCAGCCAGGTTCCCAAAGTGGCCAAGCCGTACGAGATGAATCAAGACGGTCAGCCTTACATGCAGTCAGTCGCTTCGCCTATCAAGGACACGTGGTCCGTTCCGGGTCAGCGGCACTACGCGGAGGGTGGAGCGACGCAGTACTATGTTCCAAACGTCAGCAGCGCGGCGCCGGCACCGTAAGAGAAGAGTGGAGCACTACGTGGACACACCATCGACTTCTGACATCGAGGCCCTCTTCGAGCGATATCTCGCCCACGGCTGTCCCTGTCGGTTTCCCCGCTTCCGCGCGACGGTCAGTCGAGATCTGAAGGAGATTGGCGCCTGGGACTGGGACATATCGGACGGCGCGCAGCTGCTGACAGTATTCGATCGGCGCGTTCCCCTCTCAGTGGAGAGCCGGGAAGATTTTGCGGTGCGAGGCAGCTGTAAGCTTTGCGGTGCTCACGTGCTTCGCTTTGCGGTTCCCGTCTTCCGAGACTCTTTCCTCGAACGCGCCCGTATCGAACCGGCCGCCCTCCCCGATGTCGGCGCGCCGGTGGAGGGACCGGTGCCTATCTGTGGCCACGTCTTTCACGCTTCGCCAGGCAACGTGACGCGAGATGAAGCAGAGCGCATACAGAGCGCTTACCCGCGACTGAGCCCAGCGGATTGGCTCGCTTACATGGGTGCGCTGGCAACGTGATGAGCGCGAGGGCGATGGACTCTGCAGGCGCGGATTCAACCAGGCGGAGCAGGTGATGGCTGGTGTATACGGCTCGATAAATAGCAGAGCAGACTTTTTTGCCGTCCTCGCCAAGGCCATCTCCGACGGAAAGGCCATCCTCGCACTCAGGCCTGGGGACGCTGCAGTCAAGTCTATCATCGGACAGCTCGAAGCCGTTGCTACCTGGACCGCCAAGGGGCGCGTCCCTGCCCAACACGAGCGCGAATCGGTCGACATCGCAGTGCGAGCGTCACGTGAGCTCGAAGGCGAGCGTGAAGTTTTCGCTTGGACACGAGCCCTTTACGCTCTCGATGCGTACGTGGAAGATTGGCCTAGCGACGAGCAAGCCGCCAACGCCACAGATGACGACTTTTTCGACGCCGACGAATGATCCCGAGGCAGCGCGGTGCATTGGTGAAGAACGCGAGCAGTCGAGCCATGCAGCTCCTATAGGCTCGGCTTCCTCTGCAAAGCGCGAAGCCACTGCAGGCCCGACTCGACGTCGGCGAACGTCTGTAGAGGCGGCTCCTGCGTTTGACGAAGCCACATGAGCGCTTTGAACGCGCCGCGAGTCAACGCAGAGGAGGCCACTATCGCGGTACCGATGTGGAGCCCCGGATAGCGGGTGATGTCCTGGTCCATCCGGGCGGCGATCTGGCGGCGTCTTTGGGTCGAGGGCTGCGGCGCTGCTCGGGTGTCGACGACGAGGCCGAAGCGTTGCCCCCGCCGGTACAAGGCGCTGATGCAATCCAGCTCTTCCAAAAACTCTTGATCCGTGAGCTGACGGGGCGAGAGCTTCACCACCACGAATGGCCATTCACTCTCGTCAAAGCGCTGTGCAACCCTGGCCGGAGGAGCCATCCCGCATAGAACGTATCATCTGCGATTGCTGTGGGGCAGACCCGCTCAACCAGAAATAAGGTCTCGGGCCGATGCTGCGCGGGCCCGCCGTCCGCATGGTGATGCAACGCGGAGGCTCTTGCGCCTTCGCGCGGTGATCAAGTCCTAGCCGCCGCCGTGCGGTCAGCAGTATGGAGCCGGATGCGCCGCGATGGCACTTCTCACGACTCCCCCCTACAGCTAGCCCGCTTCCAAGCCGCCCTGGATTTGGCGAGTCCGGAGAGCAGCTCGGGCGCGGCTCTGGTCCAGCTCGCCCTACCGACCTCGCGCAGCATCGTCCTCTGGTGTGTTCCGCCGCGCGGCGCCGCGTTGTCCGAGCTGCAGTTGCTGTGGGCCGACGGGCGGCCGGTGACACACACGACGCAGGCTCTCGAGCTCGACACCACTCGCGCCAGCCACGCAGCCCGCATCGAAATCCCGGACTTGCAAGCGAACCACACGTACGAGCTCACGGTGCGGGTGAACGGCGGTGCCCCTGTTGCCGTTCGAGCCGTCACGGCACCGGACGCTTCAACCCGCGCCGCGTTCAGCTTCTGCGGGTTCAGCTGCTTTGCTCCTTTTTCGAAGCCAAACGAAACGCCCGCGGTCGACGAGCTAGCGCGAGTCGCGAGGCTCCCCTCGCCTGGCAAGCCCGCCTTCCTGCTAGGAATGGGCGATCAGGTGTACGTCGACCCCGGAGGAGCTGGCGCGGAACAACGCAGCCTGTTGAGCGGGCCCAACAAGGAGGAGCTTCGTTACGAGGGCCGCGCGCAGGACTTCTTCGATGCCTTGTACCGCGCCCACTTTTCGTTTGCACCGTTCGCAGAGGCGCTGGCGAACGTGCCTTCGGCGATGATGTGGGATGACCACGAGATCCGCGATGGGTGGGGCTCGCATGGCGATGAAGAAGCGCTGTTGAAGACGGAGGGCTGGCGGCAGCATGTCGCTGCGGCGCGGCGCTGGTTTGTCGCGTACCAGGGGCTGCGCAATCCCGCGCCGGCGGAGCCCCTCACCCATGAGCGGATCGCCTTGCAAGAGTCGCCCTCCTCGCCCTTCGGGCCTGAGCTCCACTTCTCATTCGCTTGGGGCGCGCTCGCCACGTTCTTCGTGATGGATTTGAGGAGCCAGCGCTCGCTCACGAACGTGGTGAGCGAAGCGCAACTGTCGAGCGTGCGCGATTGGCTGGCGCAGCGGACTGCGCGGGCTGGACGCGTCTGTGTGCTGGTCACGCCCATCCCGTTGACACTCCCGCGCTGGTCGCCCATCGACCCAGGCCGCTTCTTGCCCGTGCGGGGCGACGACACGCGCGACCAATGGTGGAGCGATACGGGCAGCAAAGACGGCGCTGCGCTGCGCAAGATCCTGGTCGAGCACTTCACGAAGTTTCGCCAGGACCGCCTGATCATCCTCAGCGGCGACGTGCACTACTCCGAAGTGCGGACGATAACGGTGCCCAGCGAGGCTGGCGATGAGGAAGCGCTCGTGATCGGGCACGAGGTGGTGGCCTCGGGCCTGGCGCACGCTCGCTTTTATCCCGTGCTGGAGTGCGTGCGCTGGCTGGAAGACAAGCTTCCCAAGTTTCTCGACGCGACGCTGAGCTCGTCGTCACTGGGCCGCTACCATGGGGCAGCCTTCGTGGAGCTGTTCGTCAGCGCGCCAGACGACGATGGACCACCGGAGGTGGCGGTCCAGTTCCACCCCGGCGCCGTCGCGCTCGAGCAGGCGCATCCATTGCTGTCACCGCGCGCACGCTTGCTGCCGATGCCTGGGCTGCTGCGTGGTCGGACGTAACCCTCGCAGGGACTTACCTTACGCCTATACCTATGCCTCCCGAGGAGCCAACCAGCACACAACCAGCGACGATCGATCGCGGTGACGTGTTCTGGATAGCGCCCGACTGCTCGAGCGAGCCCGCAAGGAGCTACTCGCATCCACATGTGGTGGTTCAGGACGATGTCTTCAACCACTCGCGAGTCAGCACCGTGGTTGTCTGCGCATTGACGTCGAACTTACTGCGGGCGA
>DASQDA010000217.1:0-2847 GCA_035634435.1 Polyangiaceae bacterium | reverse complement strand
CACTTGCTCTTTCACGCTAGACCGTGGTCGGGTCGATCTTCTCGGGATCGATGCCCAACTCTGCAATGGCCTTTTTCACGTCGGAAGCTTTGAGCTTTCCGTCTTGGCGAAGCCCGTCGAGCGCGCCGACCACGATGCTCTCGGCGTCGACTTCGAAATGACGGCGGAGCGCCTCACGCGAGTCGCTCATTCCAAAGCCATCCGTGCCGAGCGGCACCACCCGCCCGGGAACCCAGCGCCCGATCAGCTCACCGAGCGACTTCATGTAGTCGGAAGCCGTGATGAACGGCCCTTTCACGCCGGCGAGCGCCTGCGCAAGGTACGGCTTGCGCGCTTCCACGTCCGGGTGCAGCCGGTTCCAGCGTTCACACGACAGAGCCTCGGAGCGCAGCTGCTGGTAACTCGTCACTCCCCACACGTCCGCCGAGACGCCGAAGCGCTCCGCCAGGATGGTCTGGGCGCGCAGGACCTGCAGCATGATCGAGCCACTACCGAAGAGCTGCACGTGATTGGCGAGCCGCTTCGGCGCCGAGTTGAAGCGGTAGAGCCCCTTGAGCAGGCCCTCTTTCGCGCCTTCCGGCATGGGAGGCATGGGGTAGTTCTCGTTCTGCAGCGTGATGTAGTAGTAAATATTCTCGCCGTCTCCGTACATGCGGCGGATGCCATCTTCGATGACCGCGGCGAGCTCGAACGCGAACGTCACGTCGTAGGAACGGCAGGCGGGCACCGTCATCGCATGCAGCGGGCTGTGCCCATCCTCGTGCTGCAAGCCCTCGCCGTTCAGCGTGGTGCGCCCTGCGGTGGCACCCAGCACGAAGCCTCGTGCCATCTGATCGCCCGCCAACCACAGCTGATCGCCGGTGCGCTGGAAGCCGAACATGGAATAGAAGATGTAAAACGGGATCATCGGCTGCCCATGCGTCGCATAGGAAGTCGCCGCCGCGATGAACGAGGCCATGGAGCCCGCCTCCGTGATGCCCTCCTCGAGCACCTGACCGTCCTTGGCCTCGCGGTAGTACATCAGCTTGCCCTTGTCGATCGGCTCGTAGAGCTGACCTTGCGAAGCGTAGATGCCTACCTGCCCGAAGAGGGCGTCGAGGCCGAACGTGCGCGCCTCGTCCGGCACGATGGGCACCACACGCCGACCGATGGTCTTGTCTCGCAGCAGCTTCGATAGCAAACGCGCGAAAACCATCGTGGTAGACGCCTCGCCCTTGCCCGTTCCCTTGTAAAACTCGTCGTACAGATCGGGATTGGAAAGGTCGAGCTGGACGTCCAACTGCACGCGTCGTTCGGGTAGCTCGCCGCCAAGGATACGCCGCCGTTCCTTCAGGTATTGCACCTCGGGGCTCTCCGCACCCGGGTGGTAGTACGGCGGGTCTTCCATCTTTGCGTCGGGTATCGGCAGCTCGAGAACGTCGCGGAACGCGCGCAGCTCGTCCTTCTCGAACTTCTTGCGGCCGTGCGTGATGTTGCTGCCCTCGAACTTCTCGCCGAGCATCCAACCTTTGACGGTATGCGCGAGAATGACCACCGGCTTGCCCTGACCGGCGAGCTCGGTTGCACGGGCGTAAGCGGCGTACACTTTGCGTTGGCTGTGACCACCACGCCGGAGCTTGCCGACCTGCTCGTCCGAAAGGTGGCTGACGGTCTCGAGCATGCGGGGGTCCTTGGCGAAGAACTCCCTGCGCACGGTCTCGCCGGAGGCAGTGGTGAGCCGTTGCCACTGACCGTCGACCACCTCGTTCAGGTGTTGGCGCAGCACGCCCTCGGTATCGCGCGCGAAGACGCTGTCCCACTCCGGACCCCAGATCACCTTGATCACGTGCCAGCCGGCGCCGCGAAACACCGCCTCGAGATCCTGGATGATCTTGCCGTTACCGCGCACCGGGCCGTCGAGCCGCTGCAAGTTGCAGTTGACGACCCAGACCAGATTGTCGAGCTTTTCCCGGGAGGCGATGCTCAAGGCGCCAAGTGTCTCGGGCTCGTCGGTCTCGCCGTCACCGACGTAGCACCACACGCGCTGCTGGGACGTGTCCTTGAAGCCTCGCGCCTGCAGGTAGCGATTGAAGCGCGCCTGGTAAATCGAGCCAATCGGGCCGAGGCCCATGCTGACGGTGGGAAACTCCCAGTAATCCGGCATTAGCCGCGGATGTGGATACGACGATAGGCCGCGACCGCGATCCGCCTCACGCCGGAAACGCTCGAGCTGCTCCTCCGACAGGCGCCCCTCCAGGTACGAGCGGGCGTAAATGCCCGGCACCGCGTGGCCCTGGTAGAAAATCTGGTCGCCCCGCCCGGAAGCGTCCTTGCCCTTGAAGAAGTGATTGAACGCGACGTCGTAGAGGACGGCGCTCGACGCGTACGTGGAAATATGCCCGCCAATGCCCACCGAGTGATGGTTGGCTCGGTGCACCATCACCGCGGCGTTCCAGCGGATAATGCGGCGGATGCGCTGCTCCATCTGCAGATCGCCGGGAAACGCGGGTTCCTCCTCGACTGGGATGGTGTTGACGTAGTCCGTGGTCAGAGGCAGCTGCGGCTCGACGCCCAAGCGGCGCGAGGACTCGGCCACCTTGCCGAGCAGAAAGCGGGCTCGTTCCCTCCCCTCGTGTTGCACGACGGACTGGAGCGATTCGACCCACTCACGGGTCTCTTGGGGGTCTCTGTCGGAATCAGGCCTGTAGCTGTCCACTTCGGGGTCCTCGCAGGGGGTCGGAATACGTAAGCCGGACCGAGTGCGTCTTCAAGGTGAGACGCATGCCGTCAGGTGTCTAGTGTCGTGAGTCCGTGACACGCTCAAGAAATCTGTGGGGTCCCGACGGGGCGAGACCCACCAATTTCTTG
>DASQDA010000216.1:0-2799 GCA_035634435.1 Polyangiaceae bacterium | reverse complement strand
CGTCCTGCTCGGAGAGCAGCCCGCGCGAGCGCAGGTCGATGTCCTCGAGCTCCGCTCAGCCCGAATTCAGGCGGTGGTCCAGATGGGCCAAACGGTCGCGCGAGCGCTCGATTTCGCCGTGTAGCGTGCTGACTTCGCCATCGGCCTCGAACGCGCTCTGAGAAGCCGCTTCGGTTCGGGCCTCGATGCCGGCCGCGTCCTTGCGTGCGCTGTCGAGCACGCCCTCGGAGTCCTTCAGCAGCTCGCGGACCGCGCTGGCGGCGCCGGCCTCCGTCTCGTAGGTGCTGCGCTCCACCCGATCGACGACGATCATCTCGAGCAGTCGGTGCGAAGCTTCGTGCAGAACGAGATCGTCGAGCTCGCGACGATAGTCGATGAACCGCTCCGCTTTGGCTACCTGTCGCTTGAGGGAAGCGCGGTTGCGGTCGATCTCGGAAACGATATCGTTGATGCGCAGCAGATTCTGCCGCGTGAGGTCCATCTTGCGCTCGGCTTGCTTGCGGCGCTGTTTGTACTTTGTGATGCCCGCAGCCTCTTCCAGGAAGAGACGGCGATCTTCGGGTCTGGCGCTGACGATCTGCCCGATGCGACCCTGCTCGACGATGGAGTAGGCCTTGGTGCCCACACCGGTGCCCAGGAACAGCTCCGTCACATCACGCAAGCGAACCTGTGTCTTGTTGATCAGGTACTCGCTCGTGCCATCGCGAAAGAGCCGACGGGTGACCGCGATTTCCGGATAATCCTTGAACTCGATCGGCAGCGAGGCGGCATACTCCGGGTTCGTGTTGTCGAAGGTGATGGTCACCTCCGCCATACCAGCAGCGCTCCGGGAGTCCGAGCCGTTGAAGATCACGTCTTCCATGGCGCGCCCGCGCAGGTGCTTGGCGCTCTGTTCACCGAGGCACCAGCGGATGGCGTCCACGATGTTGGACTTGCCGCAGCCGTTTGGCCCCACGATGCCAATCACATCGTGGTCGAAATGGATCACCGAGCGGTCCACGAAGGACTTGAAGCCCGCAATCTCCAGCTTCTTGATGTGCATTGGTAGCTTCCCTCGGCGTCTCAGAGGCCGTAAGAGTACACGGAATCGCCCGGCGGCCGGCCGATGCGGGAGGCATGTTCCCGGCGGCGCGTGGCATGACATGTATGGTCACGCATCTCCGTATCGTTACCTGCCTGAACAGATGCGCACAAGCCCAAACGTACAGCGAAGCGCTTTCGGAGCTTCTCCGACGGCGATCCACGGAACATGCTATTCGTTGCTGGGCCGGACGCCCGGTAGCTGAGCCGCAGCGCGCGGCGCTCGGGCGCGCGGCGCGAGGGCACCTAGTTGACAGGCGCTCGCTCGCGACGCATTTGCGAGGCAGTAGAGGACTTGAGAAGATGACCTACGAGTACGTTTGCACTGCATGCGGCCACGCTTGGGAGGCCGAGCAGCGCATCAGCGAGGCGCCTCTGAAGAGCTGCCCGAATTGTCACCAGGAGGCAGCCAAGCGTCAGGTGTCCGGAGGGGCAGGCTTCATCCTCAAAGGCGGCGGTTGGTACGCCGACCTATATAGCTCCGCCAAACCCCCCTCGAAGGACGGCGGCTCGCAGGACAGCGGCGACGCCAAACCGGCGAAAAAGCCAGACGCAGCCGCTGCCACGCCGGCGGGCTCGACAGCTGCGGCGAGCACCCCTGCCGCGTCGTCGTCAGAGGCGTCAAAGCCCGCGGCAGGCACCAAGCCGGCGGCCACGCCCAGTTCTTAGGCTAAGCTCGAGCGATGCAGGATCGACGTCGCGAGGTGCAGGAAATTCGCGCGCAGATCGCGAAGCTCGATACCGAGCTCTGCTCACGGCTCGACGCCCGTGCGCGTTTCTCACAGCAGATCCACGCACTGTTGGAGGCGGAACCTGTCGCGGACGGTTCCGAGCGCGACTGGCTCGAGCGCATCGTCGCGGCCTCCAGTGGTGATATGCCTGCGGAGAGCTTGCGGGCCATTTTTCGGCAAGTTCGTGCTGCGGGACGAGCCATCGAGCAGCCCGTGCGGGTTGCCGTCGTCGGACCGGATGGCGGCTTTTGCCATCAAGCGTCGCGCGAGGCTTTTGGCGTGACGGCGCAGACGACGGAGTGCGCAACCGTAGCCGAGGCCGTCACGGAAGTGACCCGCGGACGTGTGGCGTTTGCCGTGTTCCCCTACGAGTCCTCGGTCGAGGGTATCGTTCAGTCATCGCTGCTCTCGCTGGCTGAAAGCGACGTCGTGCTGGTGGGGGAGCGGTTTTTCGCCGCCACCTACGATTTGATGTCGCTGTCTGAGCAGCCCTCGGCGCTCGAGAAGGTGTACATGACGGCGATCGCTCACGCCGCTTGCGAGCGCTTTCTCGATCAAGATTTACCGCGGGTAACCATCATCGACGTGCGTTCTCCGCAAGTGGCTGCGGAGCTGGCCAAGGAGGCGCCCACCAGTGGAGCCATCGTTCCGGAGCGCTGCGGTCGCGAAGCGGGCCTGGAGCTGATCCGCGAGAACGTGGGCGATGTGCCGGATCTGAAATTCCGCTACGGCGTCGCAGGCCTGCGACCCGCGCCGCGAAGTGGCAATGACATCTCGTGCCTTCTGTTCGGGGCCGATACGCAGCTCGGCGCCTTGTACGACGTGCTGCGGCAATTCGCCGAGCGTGGGATCACCCTCAAGAAGCTCCATTCGTTACCCGTGCGCCGCGACGGCCTGAACTATTACTTCTATGTCGAGATCAGCGGACACGCATCCGACCGTTCGGTCGTGACCGCCCTCGAATCCGTGAAGCGCAGTGCTCGGTATT
>DASQDA010000215.1:0-8261 GCA_035634435.1 Polyangiaceae bacterium | reverse complement strand
GCCCCGAGCGGCGGAGCCCCGCAGGGCGCCTCCGGCGGCGTGCTGGCGACGGGGGGCGCTGGCGTCGGCAGTAACGCGGGGGCAGCGTCCGCAGGATCACCCACGGGCGCGCCATCGACGGAAGAGCCCGGCTGCGGCTGTCGGCACGCGGGCAAACCGCGCGGCAACGCGCCCTGGGCGCTCGCGCTGCTAGTCTCGCTCCTGGCAGCGCGTCGACGACAGCGCCAAGGGCGCGCTCGGGACGGACGCAAACTTTAGCGCAACCCAATTCACCGCCGCCAACCGCCGCTGCGGCGCGGTGAGTCCGTGTCGCCTTCGACCGGCATGCCCGCCCCTCCCCACGGCCAAGGCGGCGCAACCAGTGACAGCCAACGCTGCGTTCGCCAGACCTCACCCCGTAGAATCCCGTCATGCAGAAGTCAACGCCCGCTGTCAGCCCCGACGCGTACGTGGCCGCTCTCGGCGGTTGGCAACGTGCGTGCGTCGAGAGACTACGCAAGGTAGTTCGCGTCACGCCCGCACTGGTGGAAACGGTGAAGTGGGGGCATCTCGTCTACCTGTCGAACGGCCCAGCCGTGCTCATTCGTGCGGAGGAGCAGCGTGTGCTGTTCGGCTTCTGGCGCGGGCAACGCTTGCGGAGCATCGAGCCAAGGCTCAAACCCGGCGGCAAGTACGAGATGGCCAGCCTGGAGCTCCGCGAGGGAACGACCCTCAGCGTGCACACCGTGAAACGCCTGACCAGAGAGGCCGTTGCGCTGAACGAGTCCGTCGGTGACCCTACGAAAAGCGTGAGCGCGAAGAAGACCCGCGCGCCCAGCAGTGCACTCAACCCTCGCAGGCCAAACAAAACGCACGCCCAGCAGGCAAGGCGCACTAAAAGCACGACGCGGCAATACTACTGAGACGCGGCTCCACTCTCGCGACGGCGCTCACCGCCTGGCTCTACAGGTACCGAAAAGAGCACGGCGCAGCGCCGCCGGGGCATCCACAGGCACGCTCCGCGGCCGCGCTCGTGGCAAGCTTCTGCGCACCATGCAGACGCGGATCGTGGGCTTCCGTCAAGACGACCTGGGTGATTGGGTCGCCGAGCTCGCCTGCGAGCACCGCCAGCACATGCGCCATCGGCCGCCGTGGACGCTTCGCCCCTGGGTGACGAGCGCGGAGGGGCGCGCCGGAAAGCTCGGCGAAGCCATCGATTGCCCACTCTGTGAAACGATAGCGCTGCCGGAAAACGCGCGCGAATACCGGCGAACGGCGACCTTCACGGAGGCGTCGCTGCCGGCGGCTCTACGCCAGGATCATCGCACCAAAGCGGGCACATGGGCTCGCATCGTGGTGGAAACGGGAGCGCTCGACTATCACGTGCGTGGCCGCACGCATCGCCTCGTCGCAGGCGACGTGGCTGTGGTCGAGCCGGAGCGACCTCATCATGTCATTCCGGTAGGCTCGGTGCGTCTGCACGTTCAGTTCTGGCGCGGGCCCTGACGGGCGGCTGCTAGCCGACGCTGCTCAACCAGCCGCCTCGATGGCCGTGCACGGCGTATTGGAAATGCCCTTGAGTGTACCCACGGACGTCTTACTGGAACCCGCGGCTCTCAGAACCGTCAGGAGCACGTTGCTGGTGTTCTCGGCGGGTGACTTGTAGTGAATACCGGGATTCTTCAAGTATCCGGAGCCCCCGCCGGCGACGATGATCGGATAGTTCGTGAACGAATGGGCCTTGCCGTCCGCCACGTCGCTCGAGGCCAGCAAGACCATGTTGTCAAGGATGCTTCGACCGTCGCTGTCGGGGGTGTCCTTCAGCTTCAGCAGCAGGTACGTGAGCTGCTGCATCGTAAAGACGGTCGACTTGTGCATCAGGGGCTGATCCCCTGCTTCCTTGTGCGACATGTCGTGGTGGCCAGTCCGGATGCCCGGGTCGGCTTGAGCGAAGATCGTGTGACCAAAGGCTCCAGAGAAGTGCACGCTAAAAATGCGGGTCAGGTCGCACGCTAGCGTCAACGCGAGCAGGTCAGACATGACTTCGTTGCGCCCCTTGACGTCCTCGCCACCGCTATCGGAAATGATGCGGGGGGCCGCCGGCTTCTGACATGAGGCAACGGGGCTGACGCCCGGACTCGCGAGCCTTTGCTCGATTGAGCGGATGTTCGTGAAGTGGAGCTCGAGTCGCTGTGCGTCGTGTGCGCCAACGCGCTGCTTGAGGCGCGTGATGTCCGCCTTCGCTGCATCCAGGACGCTCTGCTTCAGCGCTGTGGAGGCATCGGCGATGCTCGGCCCTGGTGGCGAGGCGCCGCCGCCCATGACGCCTGCGAAAACGCGCTCAAAGGCCTTGGTAGGGTCGTACTGTGCGGGGTTGGGGCTGTCGGGTCCGCTGTGCGACAGGTAGTTGGGTCCTGTTCCCTCGCCTCGCGGCACCTTGTTGGAGACGCCAAGCTCCAGCGAGGGAAATGGTGTTTGCGGCTTGATCTCTTGCAGCAGCTGCTGGTCGATCGAGGGCTCCCGGAAGGTGCTCTTGTAGTTTGCCGTACCCTTCGGCTGCGGGAGGATCGCCGAGCCGGAGAGCAACGCGCACCAACCCGAATGGTGACCGCGGTCATTGCCGGCCTTCATCTCCATGCCGCTGATGATATTCACATAAGGTTTGATGGCGGAGCTTGCCATCGACTCCAGCGCAGGGCTGGTCCAGTTGGGACCCGTCACCGCTGGGACCCAGCGGTCGAGCTTGACGCCGTTACCCCAGAACCAGAGTCCCATGCGTTTGATGCGGTTCGACTGAGCAAAGGCATTGTTACCCTCGAACATGGCTTCGAGCGGCGGCAGCGCGAGCGCAACCGAGAAGCCGCCCAGCATCCCACGCAACACGCTGCGGCGGTCGAGCTTGAATCGGTTCATGACTTTCACCCAGGGCTCCCTACGAATCGGAAAGCGTCGCTCGTGATGAGCTTCGCAACGATGGCTCGAACTTTGAATCCACCTGCGGTGAAGGCGCTACTTAGCTCGATGACCACGGGCTCTTCACCCGTGTCTTCGACCCGCCCGGTCGCCACCCGGTAAAGATTTCGCACGAGGCAGTCGGTCACCTTCAGATTGCCTTGTTCATTGGTTACCCGAGTGGCCAACGCTTGCCCCAGCTCGCGGGCACCGTTGAACGTCACGCCTGCGATTTCGCCCTTGACGTCCAATGGCATACCGCGGTCGTTCTCGCGATAGGCGCCGATGCCGTCGAAGTGCTCGAGCGCTAGCCCCAGCGGGTCCATCACGGAGTGGCAGCCGGCGCACGCAGCATTCTGGGTGTGTACTTCGAGCTGCTTCCTGAGTGTCTCGTGCTCACTTCCGACGGGCAGGTCCGTGGCGGCGTCGTCGGGTGGCGGCGGGATCGAGCTGCACATCACAGTTTCAAGCAAGAACTTGCCGCGTCGCGTAGGTGAGGTGTTCTCGGCGGTTTGCTCGAGCGCAAGGAAGCTGCCGTGGCCGAGATAACCAGCGCGAGGTCCGTTCGCCGGTAGGGTCGTGCTGACGAACTCGGACCCCCCGACGGCGACGCCATAGAGCTTCCCGAGCTCGGCGTTCAGTGAGGTCTGGGTGCTGGTAAAAAATTCGCGATAATCGCCGTCGCGGCTGAGCACGAGGTCACGCAGAACCAACTGCGTCTCGTTGCGGAACGAATGACCCAAGGTACTGGAGGCGGCGGCGGGGAACACGGCCGGGGATTGAACCAGGTGTTCCAGATCGTCGAGTCGCAACATCTCCGTGAATATGCGCATCAGGCTCTCGTCAGCCCGAGGGGAGCTCAGCAACCGTTCGGCATGCTGCTGCAATCCTTCATTGGTCGCGAGGGTTCCATCCGCCGCAGCCGTCATCAAGAGAGCGTCCGGTGTGGTCGACCAGAGCATGTACGAAAGCCGGGACGCCAGCTCGTAGCCGGTCAGCAGCCGCGCTTGCGGGGCGGCAGCGCTCTCGATGCCGGTCTCGGTGCGGTAAAGGAAGTTAGCGGACTGCAGCAGCCCAGCCAGTGCGTATTGAACGCCGCTCCAAAAGTCCGACGACTGGGACATGGCGCGTTTTCCGAGCGACACGTATTGCTCGACCTCCTCGCCGGTCAACGCACGCCGAAACGCGCGTTGGCCGAAGCTCGTAACGAAGCTGCGCAAGCACGTCTCGTCGGTGGCTCCAGACGGCGTGCAACCCACGACCTTTTCCCGCCGAGCGTTGTCCCGAGCAAGCGCCGCAGCAAGCTCGAAAGCCGACGAGGTGAGCTGCTCGGTGACGGTCGCGTTCAGGGCGATGCTGGCGGCAGCGACGGCCGTGAGGTTGTTCTGGCGATCGTCACGGTCCAACTCAGTCGTGACCTGCGTTCCGGCACCGAGCAGGTCGATGACGCTGTTCCGGTACTCGTATGAGGTCAGGCGACGCAAGCGACTGGGGCCAGGAGTGAAGGTGCGAGCGGGCGCTTGGCTGGCGCCGCCGCCGGCGCTGCCGCCGCTGCCCCCAGTGGGACTGCCAGGGGCGACGCTGCCTGGGCTCGGCGCTCCCAGTGTCGAACCGACTCCACCACCAGGTGAGGGTGGCAGCGCCGGAGCAGGCGATGGACTGCTCTCGACGATGTTGCCGGTGCAAGCCAGGGCCAACACGCTGACACAGAGACTGACGGGGCGGATATACGAGCGGCTCTTCACGTTCACCTCGAACAACTGCGATGCGATGCTGACTACGTGTAGCGGGGAAGTGGAAACCGGGTCTCGGCGACCGCGCGTTCACACACGATTGTGCCGATGCTTCCACCAGAGACGAGAATTTGCCGCAGGCCTGCTCGCGTGTCGGGATTCCACTGTCGGTGGCAGCAAGCCTGACCCGATCGCGCCTCATCAGCTCTTCTAGACATGCAGTGCGTGGAGCCGCTTCGGAGGACCGACCGTGCGCCTCGTCGTGAAAGTTGGAGGCTGCCGTGAGCCCAGGACACCGTCCCCCTATCGACCTGAGACATGCTGCGCTAGCCGCTCGTTCCGCTCGCGTCACCGGCCTTGTCTCGGCGTGTCTGTTGTTGTCTGCGTGTACCGGGACCATCGGTGACACATTGCCAGGCGGCAGCGCCGCCCAAACCGGTGCCAGTGCCGCGAGCGGCGCTGGGGGCGCGAACCTCGCGACCGGCATGGGCGGCTCCTCTGGCAGCGAGCCCCTGCCGATGGCTCCGGGAACGGCAGGAACGCCAGGCACGGACCCCGTCTTGGGTCCGGTTTCTCCCGGAGGAATCACCATCGATCCGGTGCCCCTGCGGCGGCTCACCAACAGCGAGTACGACAGTACGCTCCGCGATCTGTTCAAAGTGCCGATCACTGTGTCGGCCGCCGCGACCTTTCCCGCGGATGACGGCTACGCGGGGTACCGCTCGGGGCGCAGCATGTCCGAGACCCACGCCGAGCGGCTGTTGCAGGCCGCCGAGACTGTCGCTGCGCAGGCCGTCGCTGACCTGAAGTCGCTGTTGCCGTGCGACCCCGCCAGTGCTGGAGAGGCCGCCTGCGCGAGCCAGTTCATCCGCAGCTTTGGCGCTCGTGCGTTCCGCCGCCCGCTCGACGAAGCTCAGGGCGCGGCGCTCGACGCTCTGTACACGACCGTGCGCACGAAGTACGATTTTTCCGCGGGCATCGAGGCCGTACTGCAAGCACTGCTGCAGTCGCCTCAGTTCCTCTACCACCTCGAGCTCGAGGAACTGGAAAAGGGAGCGGGAGCCCTCGTTGCCGTGACCGGCCACTCCATGGCAAGTCGGCTCTCCTATCTGATGTGGGGCAGCATGCCGGACGCGGCGCTCTTCGAGGCAGCGGCGCAGGGCTTGACTTCACCGGCCGAAATACGTGCGCAGGCCGAGCGCTTGGCGGGAGACCAACGCGCTCGGGCTGGCTTCCAGAGCTTCTCGTCACAGTGGCTGGACACCGAGCGCGTTTCCGAGGTGCGCAAGGAAGCGACGGCCTTTGCGACCTTCGATGCGGCCACGGCGCAGGCGCTCCGCGAGTCGGTCGATCGCTTCGTCGCAGAGGCACTATGGGCGCCCAGCCGTGGACTGGAAACGCTGCTCGGCGGCGATACGGTTGAGGGCCATTACGCCTACGTCAATGCGCGTATCGCGCCGCTGTTCGGGGTCTCCTCCAGCTCGGCGACGCTGGAAAAGGTTCCAATCGATGCTGGGGTGCGACGCGGCCTCCTGACTCACCCAGCCCTGCTCGCGCTGCTCGCGACGCCCTCGTTCAGTCATCCCATCAAACGCGGCGTTTATGTGCTTCACAACCTGCTGTGCATGCATCTGGAGGAGCCCGCCTTTGAAATCCCGGCGTTCGAGGCCCCGGAGCCCGGGCTGAGTGTGCGCCAACAATTCGAGAAGTTGACGGAGCCGGCTCCCTGCCAGGGCTGTCATACGATCATCAATCCAATCGGCTTCGCCCTGGAGCGGTTCGACGCCGTCGGCGCCGCACGCACCACCGATGACGCAAAGAAGCCTTTGAACCTCGCGGGCATCGTCGCCGGTGTCGACGATGTCGATGGCCCGGTACAAGGACCCTTGGAGCTGATCGCAAGACTCGCGGTCAGCCCTCGAGCATCCGCATGCCTCACGGAGCAGCTTTACACCTACGCCACGAAGCACTTCGTCAATGCGACGGAGAAGCGGGTGCTCACGCAGCTCGGGGCCACCTACACGGCAGCCAATCAAAGCATCGCTGCGTTGTTGGTCGCAACCACACAAACGGAAGCTTTCCTGTCGAGGCGCAATGGCATCTAGCAAGCATCGGGGCCCCACCATGTCTCACTATCGCGCGCGGCGTGAGTTTCTGCGCCGTCTGGGGGTTTCGCTCGCTGCCATGCCCCTGATCGGTGGGCTGGAGAGCCTGGCCGGAGCACAAACGCCACCAAGCGCCAGCAAAAAGCGCTTTATTGCCATGTATTCGCCGAATGGCTTCGTTTACCAGCACTGGCGACCTACCGGAGGCGAAACGGACTTCGTCTTGAGCCCGGTGTTGAAGCCGCTCGAACGACACCGCACGCGCATTAACATCCTGGATCGGATCTCGTACATCGCTGCACGCGCGGGCGGTGTCGGCCATCAGCGCGGCATGGCCGCTATCCTGACCGGCCGCGAGCTCGCGGGCGGCAATGGCACTGCCATCGATGCGGGCCTAGCCAACGGGATCTCGGTCGATCAGGAGCTGGCCGAAACCTTGAAGTTCGGCGAGCTCACCCGTTTCAAGTCGCTCGTCATCGGCGTGCACGTCGACACCAACTTGAAGAACCGCTACGTCAACAAGCGCCTCAGCTACCGCGGACCGAGGGATCCCTTGCCGCCCGTGGGAGATCCGTATGTCCTGTTCGACACCCTGTTCGGTAGTGGTGCCACTGCGCCGAGCGCCCATTCGGCGGATGACGAGAAGCGTCGGTTTTTGCGCAAGAGCGTGCTCGACGAGGTCCAGAGCAACCTGCGACGCTTGCAGCCCAGGCTCAGCGGCGACGATCGACGCCTGCTGGAAAGTCACGCCGATAGCATCCGCTCGATCGAGCTGCGGCTCACCTCTCCGGATACGTCGAGCGTGGCGTGCCAGCCGACTCCCTTCGGCACCAAGATCGACGTCGGCAACCGCGCCAACCACGATAAGGTGGGACGGCTACTGATGGATCTGACGTTGCAGGCATTCGCCTGCGATCTGACTCGCATCGCCACCTTCCAGTGGTCCTACAGTGAAACCGGCATCACCTATCCTTGGCTGGGAATCAACGAAGCCGACCACCCGATGCAGCACCTCAAGAGCCCAAAGCTGGCGACGGTAGGGGCCTGGTACGGCGAACAATTCGCTCACTTGCTCGACGGCATGCAAAAGGTGCCAGACGGCGGCCGCACGCTGCTAGAAAACTCCGTCGTGCTCTGGACGACCTGCCTCGGCGACGCCGCAGCGCACACCCAGAAATCCGTGCCCATGGTGATGGCGGGCAACCAAGGCGGCTTTTTCAAGACGGGCAAATACATCAAGTACAACGATCGGAACGATCAGACCTCGCTCTTGCCAGGCGACAAGTCGAACAGCGACATGCTGGTGTCTGTGTTGCAGAGCTTCGGGGTCGAGACCAACACCTTTGGAGCCCCCGCGGCGTGCAACGGCGCTTTGCCCGGCCTCAACTGAAGGCAGCCAACGGCATGCAGAACCTCTACAGTGTACCGGGTGACGAGTTCGCCTATCTGTCGCCCGAGACCGAGCGGCGTCCCGCCGCCAACTGCGGCTGCT
>DASQDA010000214.1:0-3173 GCA_035634435.1 Polyangiaceae bacterium | reverse complement strand
AAGCGCCGTGCGGTGTTCGCGATTGTCGGGCTGCAATAGAACGCAGCTCTCGAACGGCGCGAGCGCCTCGCCGAAGCGCTGCGTTTGCACTCGCAAGCGCCCGAGCGCCAGCGGGAACTCGATGGTACCAGGATGTGCTTCGCAGCCGCGCAACAGCAGAGCTTCCGCCTCGGACAGCTGGCCATCGACCAGGCACAATACGCTTCCGAGCATCAGTCCACGCGCGTGCGTGGGGTCCGCCTCGAGCAGCTTGCGGCAGAGTCGTGCGGCGCTGGCCGTATCCCCCGCGTTCAACAACGCTTCGGTCTGCTGCGCCAGAGCTTCAAGGTCGGTCGCGAGCGCCATCTGGGCGGATGATAGTACGCCTGGCCAACGCCAGCGCGACGCACCTTGCGACGCCGACGACTCGCCAGCGCAGCACAAAAGACGACGGGCCCAGCGCCTGGACGGCCGCTGAGCCCGCTTTGCAGAGGCTGATGAAGGCCTAGGCCTTGATCAGCGCGTCGATGTCGCCGGCGAACTTCGCGTCGCCGATGCCCGCGATCTGGAGGCCCATTGCGTGACCGACGCTGGTCAGCAGATGGTTGTTCGGAACATTCTTGGGGAAGCTGATGCTCTGCCCCTGCTTGAAGAAGCCGCCGCAACCGCCGATGATGAGGTAGGGGATCCCGTTGACATCGTGATTGGCCCCCTCGTTCATGTCGTTGCAGATGAGGATGCACGTGTGATCGAGCACGCTGCCGCTGCCCTCGGGTGTGTCCGCCAGATCTTTCACTAGCTTGGCCACCTGCGTGAAGTACCAAGTGTCGATCTTGATCTTGTTCGGATATCCCGTCCTGCCCTGGTGCGCAATCGCATGGTAGTCGGGGCTGCCGATGCTGATGAACGGGAAGGAGAGGCTGTTGCCGCCCCCATCGTCGATCAAGTCGATAGTGATACAACGAGCATAGTCGCACTTTGCGGCAGCGCCGGCGAGCGCCATCATGCCGCCCACGAGGTCGGGATACAGGTTGTTGTCCCGGTTCGACACGGTGGAGACCTTGGGCGCAGCACAACCGGCTCCGACTGGCACGCCGGGCCCAGTTGGCGTCATCGGCGCTGTTGGTCCCCCCGTGACGGGCGCCAGCTTGCGCTCGAGGTCACGGATGGCTTCCATGTGTCCTTCGATCTTCAGCTTGTCTTCCTGGCCGAGCCGGGCCCCAAACTGCGTCAGGTCGCCTTTCACGGCGTCGAGCACGCTCTTACGGCGGGCTTGCAGCGATTCAACCCCGGTCGGCCCCGTCGGCATGGGGACCGTGGTTGGGTTACCTGGCGTAGCCGGAGTCATTGGCGTGCTGGGCGCAGTGGAAAAGAGGCTGCTCAAGACCTTGGAGGCCTCGACCTGAGGCGTGTTCTTCTGGCCGCCCGCCTTGTAGCTGGTGGTGCTGCTGAAAGGCCGCGCGCCCAGATTCAACAAGGGCGTTCGCACTCCCTCGGTCGTCAGCTGAGTAGCGATGAGCTGATCGATCGAGGCGCCACCGGAAGCAGAAGCGCTCTTCCAGGTACCGGTGAGCACTGCGGGATACGCCGAGTGGCCACCGTAGCGCTGGCCCGCGTCGACCATCACGTTGAGGTCGATGGGGCTGCGCGCCGCGTTCGCTGCACGAAACGTGAGCATTTTCGACTTGTAGGCCTCGAGCGGCGACAAAATGGCCGGCAAAGGTCCGGTAAGCGGGCCAGCTGCAGGAAAATACGAGTCCGCGACCGTGCCGTTGCCCCAGGTGATGGCGATGAAGCGGGTGGGGAAGCCATCCGCGGTGGCAGCGAGCGAGCGCTCCGAGTGGAGCAAGGGCAGGAAGCCCGCTCCGAGACCCAGCGCCTTGAGCATACTTCTTCGAGAGAAACGATCGCTGTTCATTGGAGAACCTCACCATTGCCGGGAGTACGGAAGCGGAAAGTGCGAGACTTGACCAAACCAACGATCAGCTCACGAGTATCGAGTGACGACGTCTTGAATTGCCCGTGTGCCGATTGCAGA
Organism: Polyangiaceae bacterium; assembly: GCA_035634435.1. Taxonomy (GTDB): domain Bacteria; phylum Myxococcota_A; class Polyangia; order Polyangiales; family Polyangiaceae; genus PMG-095. The sequence continues at coordinate 1,156 of DASQDA010000214.1, read as the reverse complement.
GACGCGATGTCGCCATCGGTTTCCATGCGACGGAAAGCGTAACGCAGCATCTGCTTTGTGTAACAGGACTGGGCCTTGCTGCTCGTAGCAAGGGCTTTCGACAGCTCCACGGCGTTCTTGAAGGGCACCTTCACGGTGCCATCGAAAGCAAACTCACCCGAGGCGTCGACCGGAACTCCCTGATCCGTCTGACGATAAGCGCCGATACCATCGTAATGCTCGAATGCGAATCCAAGCGGATCGAGGATGCCGTGGCACGCCGCTGCGCAAGGATTCTCGGAGTGCACCTCGAATCGCTCGCGAGTGGTCACGTTCGGCGTCTCTGGCGCGGGCTGCGGAACTTCCTCTACGGGTGTCGGCAAATCGGTGCACAAGAAGCGCGAGAACACCACGCGGCCGCGTCGCGGCGGCAGAGAACCCTCCGCATTTCCTGTATTGGCGAGGAACCCGGCCAACGTCAGCACGCCGGCGCGCTGACTGGCGTTGACCATGGCCGGCTTGAGCTCGTTGCCTGTGATGCCACTGATGCCGTACAGACCTGCCAACGGCTGATTCACGAACGTCGAGGTGGAGGTCAGCAGGTCGGTGAACTTGCCCGTACCGTCGATCAAGACATTGGAGGCGAATCGCTCGGTCTCGAGGCGCATCGGCTCGATCAGCGCCGCGTACATGCTGTAGCGCTCCGTGTCTTTCTGGCGATCGACGAGCGTATCCATGTCGAGCAGATCGTTGACGAAGTCCGCTGCCATCAGGCGGGCCTTGGGGTCCTTCAGCATGCGGCGCGCTTGGGCTTCGATCTGCGCCTCGGTGCTCAGCTGCCCGTTCTTGGCCGCGTCGAGCAGCGCCACGTCCGGGGGTGCACCCCAGAGGAAGTAGGACAGGCGATTGGCCAAGGTATGCGGGCCGAGCTCGACTTTGCCCGTGGCGTCCACCTTGGCCGCCCCCGGATCTTTGGGCGACAAATAGTAGAAGTTGGGCGACTGGAGAATGGCCTCGATCACCAAGCCGATGCTCTGATTGAAGTTCAGAGCGAGCGTCGTGCGGCCCGTGTTGTACAGAGCCGTCAGACGGGCGGTCTCGGCTGCGTCGAGGGGACGGCGGTAAGCCTTGGCGCCGAAGGTATTGATGAACTGAGTGGCGCAAGCGGGCTCGGCGC
>DASQDA010000213.1:0-1840 GCA_035634435.1 Polyangiaceae bacterium | reverse complement strand
GGAGCTCGTCGGGGGTCGAGGGTTGCTTCTTGACGTAGCATTGCGACACGTCCGAACCGAAAAGGTCCGGGCCTCGGATTCGGGCACCCCGCAAAGCGTGCAGCACCCATCTTCGACATAGAACGGTCCCACGACACTAAGCTGATATCGCTTGCGGTCCGACATGCACGTTCACCATACGTTGGCAGACGTCAGGTGGAGGACACCACACGGCGCCTCGTACCAGAGCTCCGTGAGTCAAAGTACGGACGCACCGCGAGGCGGTGAACTAGCTCGGCTTGAGCAAGCAAAGCCTCGACGCGAACCCAGTCGCGCTGCGCTTGGTCCGTCGCAGCCACCGAGAGTGCCTCGAGCGCGAGCTCCTTTAGGCGACCGGAGACCTCGTCTTGAGGAGCGTACGTGGCGAGCCGGGCATGGCACGCCGGCAGGCACTCCCCCAACGCGATTCCCACATTTCCGGCCTCGAACATGGCCATTGCGTAGAGCAGTGCCAAGCAGCCGCGCTGCACCTCTTGCTCCATATCTGGCACCTCAACGAGAGCATCCCAGTAGCGCTCCTGGAAGAAGCAGTAGTCGAGGTCATCCATGACGTGGTCGTACTCGGCCTGCTCATGAAAGAAGAACGCCACGTCCCGGACAACTCGCATCGCGCGGCCGTACTTTGCAACTTCATCTGGTGAGGCGTCAGTCACGGGCTGGCAGACTATAACTGCAACGCGCCGCCTGGTGCTAGCGGAGGGTTCCACACCCTACCTACCGGTGCTCAACCGATGAGGCGGTCGCCCAAATCCTGGGCCTTCCGTCACCCTGCCGGGAACGTCCGGCTCCGCCGCGTACGGCCGTCCACCGCTGCCGGAGCGATCCTCCGCGGGCCGTCGCGCACAAGCCAAGAAAGGCGGAGCACGCCAGCGCTAGCCCTTCGGCATGCGCTGCTGCCATCGCTCAATCCGCGCGCGCGGGCGACGCATTCAACGGCAGCCTCTGCGAGCATGTCAGCGACAAGCCAGCGCGCATGCGCCGCCGCCTACGTTCGATGCTGTCGACGAGAAGTTGATTGATTAAGGTCAAGCTGTCTGCTCGGCGATACCGTCTGAGGCCAAGAAATTGCCATCACCGGCTCCGCCTTCACAGGCAGAATCACCGAGTACACCAGAGGCGTCGAGAACGCCCGGGTGATCTCTGCCAGCGCGTCACGTCGCGCCTGAACGAGCTCGGCAACGACCTCAGCGGAGGTGTCTTCTTTGACGGCCGGAAGGGCTAGCGCGTCGCGGGCAGCTCGAAACGCCGGCTCGTTTTCGCGCTCACGCTCCCACAGTCTCTCTTCCTCCTAACAGATGGCCGCCAGGTGCGGAATCAAGAGCGGGTTCTTCACCGTATTGATCGGGAACACCAGCGGGGAGCCATCGTCTTCATCGAATTTGCGCACCACCACCGTGCCGGTCACGTCAGGGTTTTTCCTGCGCTTGGGGAGCCAGCCCTTGCCCGTGCGCATTCGGCGGAATCGTAACGGCGCATTGCGCGGGAGCTGTGTGAGCTTTGCGATTTCGTTCACCACTTCATCGCCTTCGCCGGCGAGCTTGGCGAGGTAGTTCACTACCTTGCCTTCGGTCCTCACGCGCTCGATTGTGGACAGCGTTCCCCAGTCGGCCCTGCGCGCGAGGTCCATGAGCTCTGGCGGAAGCGTTGCCGCGTGAAAACCGAGCCGCTCGAACTCCGGACCGATTGCGGCTTGTTCGCGCTCGACGTGCTCAGCAAGCTCGCGAGCGTCAATCATCAGATTGACATGCGGCCATCCAGTCCGATGCGCCTCGACCACCGCAATCCACTCGCGCCCGAGAGG
>DASQDA010000212.1:0-2128 GCA_035634435.1 Polyangiaceae bacterium | reverse complement strand
TCAGGCGCTCGACGTGGTGCTGCAGGCCAAGGGGCTCGGCATGGTGCGCCAGGCAAACATGATCCGGGTGGCGCCGCTCGCCGATCTCGAACGCGAGCGCGAGATGCAGATTGCACGCAGGCAGCAGGAAGTGAAGCTTGCGCCGCTGGAGACGCGTCTGATTCCGATCAGCTATGCCACCGCCAGCGCGTTGCAGGAGCGCGGTAAGTCGCTGCTTTCCGAGCGCGGGTCCATTGCCGTGGATGAGCGCACCAACGTGCTCATTGCCCGTGACATAGCCGGCAACCTCAACCAGGTGGAGGAGCTGGTCCGGTCACTGGACACGCAGACGCCCCAGGTGTTGGTGGAAGCGCGGATCGTGGAGGCGACCAGCCGCTACCTACGGGACGTCGGCATACAATGGGGAGGCGACGCGACCTTCTCTGGCGCCACCGGCAACCCGACTGGCCTCGCTTTCCCCAACTCGGTCGGTCTGGTGGGTGGCGCGAGTGACGGTCAGACGCCCACCGCCGGGCTCAGCCCCTTCACGAGCAGCGTTGCAAATCCGAACTTCGCCGTGAACCTGCCGGCGGTGGTGGGCACCGGCCAGGGTGGAGCCATCGGCCTGACCTTTGGGTCCATCAACAACAACTTCAATCTCTCGTTGCGATTGTCGGCCGCGGAAGCCAACGGGATGCTCCGCATTCTGAGTAGCCCGCGTATCTTGACGCTCGACAACACCGAGGCGCGAATCTCGCAGGGCACGTTGATTCCCTTTTCGCAAGTGAGCGCGCAAGGCGTGCAAACCACGTTTCAGGAAGCCAAGCTCCAGCTGCTGGTGCGCCCTCACGTGACGGCTGACGGTAGCGTGAGTATGCACGTGAAGATCAACCGCGAAGAGCCTGACTTCAATCAGACCTCCGCTCGCGGCGACCCGACCATCCTCAAGCGCGAGGCCGAGACGGACCTTTTGGTGATGGACGGTCACACCGCCGTCATCGGAGGTATCTACACGCGCAACTCGGGGCGCAACCTGGATCAGGTGCCGTTCTTCGGAGACATCCCCCTGCTGGGCTTGCTGTTTCAGCGCCGCCGATCGACGGATACACGCAGCGAGCTCGTGATCTTCTTGACCCCGCGAATCGTCAACCGCGCTCAGGCCCTGGGGCGTTGAGCTCGCGGCAACCCGGCTTCGCTGGGGTCCGCAGCGTCACAATTGACAGCCGGGAGCCCGGCGAGGATTCTCCGGGACTCTGGCATGCAACGCCCAGCGCTCCAGCTCTGCAGTCGTTTCCGCTGGCTGGCTGGCGTTGGCTGTGGGTTCCTGGCTGGCGCTCTCCCCGGCGAGGCGCGCGCGTTCGAGGCGCTCGTCGACGCTTCCTGGGACGCCCAGTTTTACTCGCTGCGCAGTCCTTTCGGCGAACCGACGCTTTCGCGCCGTCGCTACACATCCACGCTCGGCCTCGACGTTCTGAACCTGCAAGGGAGCCCGCCTCGCCGGCAAGGACCGACGCTCAGCTTTCGCTCCCGGTTCCGGGTGGATGCGGACTTCGGCATTCAAGGCCCCGAGCTCGACCCGGCCTCGAACCGCTACGTGCCGGGCCTCCACCAGGCACCGCTCGACATCATGTATGCCTACTTCGAGGGTCGCGGTCTGGCGCGAGGTCTCTTCGACTTTCGCGTTGGCCGTCAGTACCTGGTGGATGGGCTTGGGTTCTGGTCGCTCGATGGCGCGCTGGTAACACTGGCCTTGCCAATCCCGATCGAGATCAGTGGCTTCGCGGGTTCGGAGCCGCGCACGGGGCTCTCCGTCCTGGCTACCAGTCGTTTTACGGCTGACGGCGTGTGGCGCGGAAACAGGGACGACCTGGAGCTTCGGCAATACCCTGACTTCCTCGATGACTCGGCGCTCGCTCCGGCTTTCGGTGCGAGCCTCGCCACCCGCGAGCCTGGCAGCGTTCAGAGCCGGATCGTCTATCGCAAGGTCCTACAGAAGAGCCGCGTGCTGGTGACGCCCTTCTTCGACGAAGTACGTGGTTTCGAGACCTACGCCGCCACGCGCACCTCGAGTGAGCGCGTGGGCTACTCGGGCAGCGCGGACCTCGGCGCGCTCGGGGCGAGTCGCGCAACGGCCGTCAATGATCTCTAC
>DASQDA010000211.1:0-4289 GCA_035634435.1 Polyangiaceae bacterium | reverse complement strand
CAGCGCCCTCGAGGCCGAGATGGCCAAGCGCGCGCTCGAACAGCTCTATCGAGTGGAGGTTTTCGCTGACGGGCCGTCCATGCTGGAAAGCCTCTCAACGCACAGCCGACCGGAGCTACTGATTCTCGATTGGCAGCTGCCAGGCATGTCGGGCATTGAAATCTGCCGCTTTTTACGCGCTTCGTTGGATGAGATGGCCATGCCCATCTTGATGTTGACGGTTCAGGGCCACAAGCCTGACATCGTCGAGGGACTCTCGGCGGGCGCCAACGACTATCTGACCAAGCCGTATGATCCGGCCGAGCTCCTGGCGCGAGCAAAAGCCCTGGGACGTACCCGAAGCCTGTACGACGAGCTGCAGCTGGAGCGGCGCCGGCTGCAGGACTTGTTCACGGCGTTGCCAGCTTACGTGGCGATGACGAGCGGAGCGGAGCACACGGCTCGCTTCGTGAACCCAGCATTGCACGCGCTGTGGGGCAACGGCGAGCTCACGGGCAGGCCGCTGTCGCAGGTGTACCCCGAGCTCTTGGCGGGCGGCCACATGGCGCTCTGGGACGAGGTGTACCGCACGGGCGTGCCCGTACACATCGCCGACTGGAAGCTGCAGATTCGTCGCGGAGAGTCGGACGAGGAGCGTTCCTTCAGCTTGTCACTCCTGCCGCAGCACAACAGTGCCGAGCAGGTGATCGGGGTGTTGGCGTTTGCGCTCGATGTCACCGAGCAGCTCCAGGCGCGGAGAAAGGAGGACGCCGCCATAGCAGAACGCGAGAGCCTGCTTGCTCAAGCGCAGAGCGCCTGGGCTCGAGCCGATAGCGCCAATCGCACCAAGGATGAGTTCCTGGCGACCGTCTCGCACGAGCTCCGTACGCCCTTGAACGCCATCACCGGATGGGTGCATCTGCTACGTCGGGGGGCTGTGTCGCCGCAGAAGACACCGCACGCGCTGGCGACCATCGAACGCAATGCGCGCGCCCAGACGCAACTCATCGACGACTTGCTGGACGTGAGCCGAATCGTCTCCGGGAAGCTCTCCCTCGAGCCCGCGGAGTTGTCCCTCTCGCACGTGGTCGAGCTCGCCATCGAGGCCGTCCGACCTGCCGCTGACGCCAAACAGGTGCTGCTGGAGGCAAAGCTAGAACCCCTCATGTACCGGGCGGACGCAGCTCGGCTTCAGCAGGTGGTCAGTAATCTTCTTACCAATGCGGTGAAGTTCACGCCTGCAGGCGGACGCATCGACGTGACCTTGAAGGCCACCCCGCAAGGCGTCGAGCTAGCCGTGAAAGACAGCGGGCGCGGAATTGACCCTTCGTTCATCGACCACGTGTTCGATCGCTTCCGCCAGGCCGAAGCGACGCTCGCGCGCAACCACGGAGGCCTGGGACTTGGCCTCGCGATCGTACGGCATCTGATCGAGCTCCATGGCGGCAGCGTTTCGGCGAGCAGTCCTGGTCGCGGTCGCGGAGCCACCTTCACGGTGCGTTTGCCGCAGTTGCCCGAGCTGCCCACATCGCCTTGGCGAGAGGAGCCGAGCAGTCCGCACGCGAGCGCCAGCCCACGTGACCTGTCGGAGCGCTTGCGCGGGCGCAGCGTGCTGCTCGTGGAGGACGACGACGATAGCCGGGAGGTGATCGTGAAAATGCTCGAAGAGTGCGGGCTTCGCGTCTCTCAGGCCAGCAACACCAGCGAGGCGTTGCAGCTGGTACGAGGCGAGCGACCTGACCTGCTCGTTTCGGACATCGGCATGCCCAACGAGGATGGGTTGACCTTGATCCGCCGTCTGCGGGCCCTGCCCGAGCAAGAGGGCGGGCACACCCCTGCAATTGCTCTGACCGCGTACGCGCGGAGTGAGGACCGCGCCAAGACCAGCTCAGCGGGGTTCAACCTCCACCTGGCGAAGCCGGTTGGCCTGGTGGAGCTCAGCGAAGCGCTGGCGAGCCTCACCTGAGTCGGGCGCTCGAGCTAGCGCCCGTGTCTCGACCACCCTGGGGTGCGGTCATGCGCTCTGCCCGTCCTGAGGTGTGCTGCATCATGGATTCAGCACACCAGCGAGCGAAGCTTCCTTCGGCGACGAGAAATCCGAGGGCAGCTCCCCCGCGCGCTCGACCAGCGCAGGGATCTTTCCCGGCTCGACCCCGCGCCAGAAGACGTTCCAGCTCGCGGTGCGCAACATGCCGTCGCACACCGACTCGTACCAGGAATTGATCGGGTTATCGGGGCGACCGCGCCAAAAAAGCCGCGGGAAATCCCGCTGAATCGTGTGCCACAGGTCGTTGCCGATGCCTTCGCCCTGGGCTTCGGGCTCCACCGCGAACTTGCTCAGATAAGGAGCCACGGGCTCGTCGATCAGCACTGCCGCGCCGCGGTAGGCAGCCTCGATGTAGATGGCGAGCGGCTTTCTTGCGAAGAAGTCCGGCACCAGCGGCTTGCCGAAGCTCGACTCCAGAAGGGCGCGGAGACGCTCGGCGTCGAGCTCCGTATAGGTTGTCCGACGCTCGACGGCAGTGCCGCGCTTGATCAACGTGCCGGCACCCTTGACCGTGAACAGCTCCTTCAGCAGATTCAGGGGCGAGGTGACGCTCACGAACAGAGAGGTCGCGTCGATGCAGGGTATCAGCGCGTTGGCCATCTCCACCAGCTCGCCGTCGCGTTTTCCCAAGCGTCGACTGGCGAGCAGCGCCTCCAGATCGTTTCTCAGATTGATGACCGAGACCCGCGCCGGCGTCGCCTTGCTCAGCGCCAAACCGGGCTCCGTGGGGCGATCACGGCGCTGAACGATGCCTCCGCGTCGGCGCAGCAAGACGACCTTGCGGGTGTCGAGCGCGCGCGTCATGGCCGCAAAGCTTGCGACTCGCTCCGCGAAGCTTTGTCCGCTGGAGGGAAAGCGCACGATCGGGACGCGCTCCGCGCAGAGCTCGGCGGCCAGCCGAGACGCGAGGTCCGGCTCGCTCATCTCGTGCGGACAGGGGTCGAGCCCGGCTCCCGGCAGACGCTTGAGCAGGCGCTCGGAGTTGGCCTCGGCGGACTCTGGGTCGAAGAGCCCGAGCACGATCGGAGCGAACAAATCGAGGTCCGCCAGAAAACGCAGCTGCTCGACCAGGGAGCCCAGAGCCTGCCGGATCACCGGGCCGCCCGGCGCAATGACGGCGAAGCTCTGTTTTGGCAGCTTGCGAAACAGACGCAGGTAGAGCTCCGCCTCGGAGCGGCGTCCCACGCTTTCCAGGAACGTGAGCACCACCTCGGCGGGGTTTGGGGGGGCTGGAGGGGGAGCGGCCACGCTACTCGACCGTTCGCTGCACGAACGCGAGGAGCGCCGCGCTCGGTGTTGCGGTCAGGCCCCGCGGCAGCTTGCGGAGGTACCAGCGGACGCTCCAGGTCAGAGCTGCTCCGGGACGTAGCTCGGTGAACGCACCTTGGTTCTCGACCTCCACGTAGCGAGCGCTCGGCGCGCCCGGCGGATTGCTGGCGTAGACCTCGATTTCCGCCTCGCCCTCGGCAGCTTGCCCCGGCTCCAGGTCGGGGAAGGTCTTGATCAGCAACAGGTCGTCAGTGGTCACGTGAGCGATCCACCCCTTGCCGTCCGCGTAGAGCTTGGCGTGGTGCCTCACGCTGTCCTCGTACTTGAACCAGACGCAGCCGTGCTCGCGCGTAACCGGTGGCACAACACTGCCGCTCGGCGCGGAGTCGGTAGCGAAGAAGGTGAGGCCGTACGGCGGCACTCGGGTGATCTCCCAGGGCGCCAGGCGTTTGGTGTCACGCCCCTCGTTGCGCAGCGTGTACTCGACCTCGACGGCATCGTTGAGCAGATCCGCCGAGAACTTCTTGCTGAGCCTGAGCTGGTGAACCGCCGGGGTATCACGCAGGTCCACCCTGGGTCCCACGAGCGTGCACGAGGTCCCCTCGGCGCTCACGCTGAACGCCGCGCTGTCGATGTCGACAACGGGCGGCCAGCTCCAGTCCGCCTGCGGGCTGGTCCAGAAAGTCGAGCCATAGTTGGTTTCGTGGACAGCGGGCCCTATCAAGAGCTCGTCACGCCCAACCCGCGCCGAGCTGATGCGTCCAGCGACAGCCGCGTCCACCTCGAAGTAGAGGTCGCCGAACTCGAGCACGCATTTCGAGCCACGCACGATCGGACCTTTGAGCATCGCTTCTCCCATACCATCACTGCCGCCATCCCCGGCGCCGCCATCCGCACCCGCGCCGCCGTCCATGCCTGCGTTGCTCCACGCGCCGCCGCTGCCGTCCACGCCACCGCTGCCAGCTTGGCCGGCTTCCCCGGTGGTGCCCGCTTC
>DASQDA010000210.1:0-8459 GCA_035634435.1 Polyangiaceae bacterium | reverse complement strand
GAGCGTCAGGGACGTTGTGGGCAGCGGTTCGCCGACGGCAACCAGGCCGCGTGCGAAATTCGGGCGCCAATCGTTCTTCGGGAGCGCCTGCGCCGTCCCCCACACCGCCAGCGGTAGGATCTCCGCTTGCTGCTCGATGGCCAGACGGAAAGCACCGTCCTTGAAGGGCAACATCTCGCCCGTGCCCGAGCGGGTGCCCTCCGGGAAGATCATGAGGGGCACCCCGCGCGAGAGCCAGCTCGCGCAGCGCTCGAGGGCGGCGGAAGCCGAGTCTTTCGAGGAGCGGTCGACTGCCACGTCCCCGACGAGCCACATGGCCCAGCCCACGCAGGGGATGCGGAACACAGAGCGCTTCGCCAGCCACTTCATCTCCCAGGGCAGGTGGCAAATGAGGAAGATGTCCGTAAAGGAAAGGTGATTGCTCACACACACCGTGCGGCCCAGGCGCTGCGCGGGCAGCCTGCCGACCACCCGAAAGCGCCAGAAGGGGTTGAGCTTTGCTGCGGCTACTGCCACCAGGCGGTGGGCTCGACCGGAGATCAGCCGGTGCGGGTCGAACAGCCGCGTCGGCACGTAGACGGCGAGCAGGAAAACGAAGCCGAGCGTCGCCACCAGGACGAGCTCGACCCAGGTGTAAATGGCGAGCAGCGTCCGCAGCACGGCGTCTCACGGTGCCAGAACCCGGGGCGCCGAGCAACGCTGCGCCGACGAGCGCCCGGCCGCGTCAGCGTTCCGGGATGAGCAACGGGAAGTTGGTCTCGGCTCCGAGGCGATCAAACGAATGATAAGTGTGCCGTCGACCGTGTCGCTCACGATGCATCTCGCACCACAGCTCCTGGCCCGCCGTGGCTCGCCGTGTTTCGATGCAGCGCGGACAGGCAGGCTCAATCTTGGGGACGCTCTCGTCGACCGCCTTGGGGCGGACGACGAAGACAGGACAAGGAGCCAAACGAACGACGTTCTCGGCTACGGATCCCAGCAGCATTCGCGAAGCCCCACGGCGCCCGTGTGTGCCCACCACGACCAGATCCGCTTCCAGATCCGTCGCTAGCTGAGCGATCTCGTGGGCGGGTGCATCGAGGCGCAGGTGCGAGACGGCGCGATCGAACAGCTTATCGCCCGTCGCCGTGGCGTGCTGCTTGTATTCTTGCAGGCGTTTGTCCGCATAGCGGCGCAGCTGCTCGGCCGCTTCCGCCAACGTGGCGGGATCCGGGCCGGTAGAGGTGATTCCGAGGTCGAGGGGCGCCAGCGCACCCAGCGTCTGCAACACGTAGACGATGTGAACCTCCGCGTTTTGCTTCTCGGTGGCCAGCTCGAAGGCGCGCTGTAGGGCCAAATCCGAAGTGGCTGAGTAATCAACGCCGACTACGATCACGTACGGGTTTGGATTTTGCATGAGGGCTTCTCTCTTGGTGACGCTGTGAAAGGGACCTGCCAAGCCGTGAAGGTCTCCGCAATCAAGCAACCGCCAGACGCTACCACGCGGATGGCGACGACCGCGGTTCTCTCGCCACCGGCCCCGCGGCCGCTGGACGGGTCTTCGAGCACACGGCGCCCGTTGCGTAGGGCCGACTGGCAACGACCTTTGGCCACGTTCCCGTTGCACGAATGCTCTCCGTGCTTTAGGACCGGCTGCCATGTCCGGTTCCCCAACTATCGAGCAGGCCGTACGCGTGCTGCGTTCCGGAGGGCTCGTGGCCTTCCCCACCGAGACCGTCTACGGCCTCGGCGCAGATGCGGGGCAATCGTCGGCAGTGCAGCGAATCTTTCGCGTCAAGCGCAGGCCCACCAGTCACCCCTTAATCGTCCACGTGAGCGGCAAGGAGCGCCTGGCGGAGCTTGCGGTGGAGGTCCCGGATATCGCCTGGCGGCTCGCCAACCAGTTCTGGCCCGGGCCTTTGACCCTGGTGGTGCGGCGCGGCCCGGCCATTTCCTTGGAGGTCACCGGAGGCCAAGAAACCGTCGCGCTGCGTGTTCCCAATCACCCCCTCGCTCTGGAGCTGCTCTCGGCCTTCGGCGCGGGCATCGTGGCGCCGTCTGCCAACCGCTTCGGGCGCATCAGCCCTACCTGCGCTGCGCACGTCCAGCGCGATCTCGGCAATGAGGTCGACTGTGTGCTGGACGGCGGTGACTGCAACGTGGGCGTGGAATCGACCATCGTAGACGTGACCCGCGGAGCGCCCATCGTCCTGCGGCCCGGCGGCATCGGCTTAGAGGCGCTCGAAGACGTGGTGGGTAAGCCGCTGCGGGTCGAGGACGCGAGCTCCGTACGCGCACCGGGTCAGCCGGCATCACACTACGCCCCGCGAGCAACGGTGCAGCTCGTGAGCCGGTCGGAGCTGAACGAACGACTCGAGGCCTTGTATCGCCAGGGCGCCCGCGTCGGTGTGATGACGACGTCGGAAGTAGGCCTGAAGAACGCATATGCCACGGTGAGATTGAGCGACGAGCCCGCGGGGTTCGCCCGCTCTCTCTACGCCGGGCTGCGCGAGCTCGACGATCGCAAGGTCGATGTGGTGCTCGTGGTGCCGCCGGACGAACGCGGCGTTGGGCTGGCCGTGATCGACCGCCTGCGGCGCGCCGCCGCGCCCCGCCAGGGCGCGGCCGACGAGGGTGCCGACGACGATGAGCTCGAGTAGCCCGAGCCACGGGTCTAGGGCATCGGATTGAACGGCTGGTCCGGAGCCGCAGGCTCGGTGTGTACGAGGACGTCAGTGACGCCTGGAACGTCGCGCTTGATCGCTTCGATGACCCAGTGGGTGACTCGATGCGCCTCCACCACGTCGAGGTGGCGCGCGATCTGGATATGCAAATCGACGTGGATCGCCCCAGGGCCGCCGCGCGTGCGAATCTTGTGAGTACTGGCCACCCCCGGAATGCAGAGCACACACCGCTCGACGATGCTCGGATCGATCGCGCGGACGTCTGCCAGGTGCCGAACGTTGCTGCGCAAGACCCCCACTCCCGCCCAGGCGATGAAACCGGCGACCAGGAGCGCGGCCACGGCGTCGAGCTGCGGATAGCCGAGCTTGACGAGCACGACGGTTCCTATGACTCCGAGGGTCACCAACACGTCGGAGCGTGTGTGCGCCGCATCGCTCAGCAAGAAAGGGCTATTCAGCTGCTGGCCGCGGCGGCGCTCGAACCTCGCTACGTACACGTTGACCAGCAGCGTCAGACCAAGCACCACGAGCAAGCCGCCGTCGACGCGCGGTGGAAGAGCCCCACCAGACCAGCGCTCGATCGAGCCACGCAGCACGTCGTAGGCCATGGCGAGGAGCGACAGCCCCACCACGCCCGAGGCCAGGGTCTCGAGCTTCTCGTGACCGTACGGATGGTCGTCGTCGGCGGGCCGCGATGCGAGATAAACCCCGACCAGACCGACCACGTTGTTGGCGCCATCGGTCAGCGAATGAAAGCCGTCGGCGCGCACGGACAGCGAGCGGTTCCAGGTGCCGTAGGCGATCTTACTCAGCGCCACGAGCACATTGAGGCTCAAGGTGATGAGCAACACCCGGCGCACGGCGGCTTCACGAGACAATTGGGCGTGCATTCGTCATCCGGGCAGCGGCTGCAACGCCACCTGCCAAATAGCGCAGCTTATCATAGGCCCACCAGTACCTCGGGTCCCGCGTGCGTCCGGCGCGCGGACCCCGATCTACCCGCTTCCCGCCAAGCGCAGCTGACGTATTCTGAAGCGACATGGAAATCCGCACGGAGATCGAGATCGACGCGCCGGTGGCAGAGGTGTGGCGGGTGCTGACGGATTTTGGCAGCTATCCGCAGTGGAACCCCTTCATCGTTTCGCTCGAGGGGCAGCTTCAACCAGGGTCACGTCTGCGGGTCACGTTGAGCTTGCCGGAGAGCAACAAGGAGCAGGTGTTTCGACCGCGGATTCTCAAGTGCGAGGAGAATGCCGAGCTGCGTTGGCTCGGGCACTTGTGGATGAAGGGTCTCTTCGATGGTGAGCATTTCTTCCGCCTGCACGCGCGCGACGCGCAGCACACACGCCTCGTGCACGGCGAAGACTTCTCCGGGGTCCTGTTGAAGCTGGGGCACAACGCCATCACCCAGGCTGCTCGCGGCTTCGTTTACATGAACCAAGCTCTGAAACGTCGCGTGGAAGCCGCAAACGCGGGCCACGCCTGACGACAGGCGCTTTTCAACGACGGCCAAAGGTCCGCGGCTCGCGTCGGCCTTTGACGGCGGCGACGATGGCTTCGAGCTCGCTGCCCTTCCGCAGACAGGGATAACAGTCCAAGCGCTTGTTCGGTCCGCACCCATACCGGCGTTGAAGCTTGGTCAACAGGTGGAGCGAACGACGATCGGCGTGCTCAGCGGCCCGGGGCAGAATAGCTGCGTTTGCCTCGCAGGTCTCGGCTTGGCGTAGGTCGAGAGCGACCGCCAAGGCGGGTGACGCCTTCGGACGAACGTCCTGGCTGTGGAGCAGCACACGCGCAAGCTCGGTTGTCTCGTTGCGCTGCACCGTGCCGGTCCAGATTGCATACAACAGGTCCGCGGCGAGCGGCGCTGGCAAGGCGGCCATGGCTTGCAGCACCGTGCGCGCCGTCTCGGGATTGTCGGACATGCGGCGCAGCTCGGCGAGGGTGGTGGCTTCCTGGATCAGACCGGGATCGCGATCCAACGCAGCCGCAAGCTTAGTCGCCAGCCCTACTTCGCGAGCGCGGCGCGCTTCGGCGACCGCGAACACTTGCGCGGCAGCGTATGGCTCGGGCAGAAGGTTGAAATCTGCCGCTGCGCCTGCAGCGGTATCCGCTTCGTTCGCGCCCGTCGCTGCGGGCAAACGAGCAGGCAGGCTGGGAGCAGCTAGCGAAGCCGCCGGGGAAGCGACGCTGCCCGGCAACGCTGCCAGCTGGCTCACACCATCGATGACCGAGGCAGGCGGGGCGACCAGCGGAGTCGCTCCCGAGAGCGCTGCCTCGCGCGCGTTGCCGACCGCGGTGGCCGCGAGCGCAGCCGTCAGCAGTGCCAGGATGACCAGTGGCGCAACGAGACTCCAGAGCGGGACTTCGGCGCCGACGAATCGCACCCGTACGCGCATGGCAGCGCCGAATCCAGGGAGCGGATCGCGCTGCCACAACGCGGACGTGGCGCTCGGATCGTAGGCCGCGTCGTCGCGGATCGGACGCTCGAGCTCGACCAGCGTGGGCGGCTCGGAGTCCGGCCGCTCCGGAAGATGCATGCTGCGGGCGCGGCTCTGGATGTCGCTATCGACGTGAGTAGCGTCCGCGAGGGGGCGCGAGTCGAGCGGATACCGCGGCAGCTCGTCCGTACGAGGCGGCACGGGGAGGACGGGAGGCGGCGGCGGCGCGACGGAGGCCGGCACCACCGCGGGGGCTCGCGTGCTGGGCTGCCTCACAGGCGCCAATCCCTCACTGCCTGGCATCGCGGTGGAGGGACGTGACGATTGGAGACGGGTCGGCGACGCCACCGGCGCGAGCGAGGCCGCCACGGGGGGCCGCGCGGACGGTAGTGCGACGCTGGGTGGCCACGACGACGGCAACGCGGGGGCTACTGGACGCGCCGATGGCCGCGCGGCTGGGGGATTGGAAGGCCTCGCAGACGGCAGCGCTGCGCCGGGAGGCGGCGCTGCGGGTGGTGCCGGGACCGCTGCGGCTGGCAGCGGCCACGCCGCACTCGGCGAGGGCTTCCAGGCGGGTGGGCGCCGGGACGGAGCCGGCGGCGGCCGCGAGGGTGCGTGCGACGACTTCGCGGCCAGAGAGGTTGCCGGAGGAGCGGACCCCGGACCGTTGCGAGCGGGGGCGGCGGGTGGCGGCGGCGCCGACCAGCCCGAGTCCACCATCGATGCCCTCAACTTCTTGGGGTCTCGGCGTTCAGCCATCCAGCCAAGACTTTACCACCTCGCTCCTGCAGCGGGGGGAACCTCGCTCACTCCGTCGGCGCGCCGTTAGCGCGCCGACGCCGCGCGCGGAAACTCGGTAGTACTCTCTTCCACCTCGGGGCCCCGGAGAACCGCCTCGGCCTCGCTGGGCAGCCTACGCGGGATGTGGTCTTGGTCGACGCACGCGAGCAACGTATGCCCCTCTGCCACAACCTCCTCGTCTTTGCGGGGTGCGAGGCGCAGCAGACGGTAATCGAACCGCACTTTGACGCGCGATAACTCCGTCAGACGGGTCTCGATGACCAAGAGCTCGTCGAAACGCACACTCCTCCGGTAGCGCACGTAGGCTTCGACCACCGGCAAATGAAAGCCCATCTCGGTCCAGGAGGTGTAGTTCAGTCCTCGGCGGCGCATGTATTCCACCCGGCCGACCTCGAAGTAACTGATGTAGGTGCCGTGATGCACGATGCCCATCAGGTCTGTCTCACCAAATCGGACGCGGATTGGGTGACGCGACCGGCAATGCTCGGGCAGGGGGTTCTTCACGGGCGGCGCGCGAAGTTAAACGGGTGGCTGTGCTCGAGCAAGCCCGAGCGCGCGGCTCGTGGCTCGCGGAGGCGCTTTTCGGCGTCACGCCGCCGCCGAGCTCACCTCCACCGAGGAGGCCGGCGGCCGCTGCGGCCAAAAACCCCCTCTCCGTGGGGTGCAACCGCGCTGCCTTGGTATGATGCCGGTATCGTGCCTCGCATCATCGACCTGCCGGAGTCGGGTTTGCCTGCGTTCCAGGATCCACAAGCGCTCAGGCCAGCACCTAGCGGCACCTTACGCTGGATCGACATCGAGCGGCCAACCCCCGAGCTGCTCGAGCAGCTGCGCGTCCCGTTCGCGTTGCACCCTTTGGCTATCGAGGACTGTCTGACGTTCGAGCAGCGTCCCAAGCTGGAGGAGTACCCGGGACACCTGTTCATCGTCATTCATCAACTGGAGCTTGGGGGCAACGACATCGTGGGCTTCGAGCTTCACGCGTTCCTTGGCCCCAACTTTCTCATCACCGTGCGCGAGCACGCCTGCTCTCAGCTCGAGAAGGTGATGAGTCGCGTGCTGGTTGACCCGGAGATCTTCAGTCGAGGTCTTGGCTTCGTTTACTACTTGATCGCCGATCGCATCGCCGTTCACAACCTGGCAACCTTGGAGGAGCTCGCCCAGCGCATCGACGACGTGGAGACTGCCGTCTTGCAGCAAGCAAGCACCGAGAAGCTTCCATTGTTGTTCGAGTACAAGCAAGCGCTCTCCGCAGCGCGGCGGCTGCTAGCGCCCGAGCGCGATCTGTTCGCGATGTTGATCAAGGTAGGCAACCGGGTCGTCACCGAACGCACTGCCCTCTACTTCCGCGACGTGTACGACACGCTACTGCGTTCCGGCGAGACGATCGAGGTCAGCCGCGAGCAGCTGAGCAATATCCTCGAAGCACATTTTTCCATCGTCTCGCAGCGCACCAACGAGATCATGAAGCACCTGACGGTATTGAGCGCGATTTTCCTCCCGCTCACGTTCATCACCGGCTTCTTCGGCCAGAACTTCGAGGCCCTCCCGTTCGCTTCGCGATCACTACTGTGGGTGGCCTTGACCTCCTGCATCGTCGTTCCACTCAGCATGCTCTACTTTTTCCGCCGGCGACGCTGGCTGTGAGCGGCCGCGGGATTGCTTCGCGAACTGCTGAAAAGGACGCCCGCTCCGCGTAGCCGTGTCGCCTGGCTCGGATTTCTGCGATCCTGCAGCCTGCCGCCGCGACGGTTAGCGGGCGGCGGACGTACGAAGCGGAGAGACCCGGCCCATGATGTTCCATAACATTCTCGTTCCAATCGACTATTCCGACAACTCGCTGGTGGCGCTCGAGATGGCGGGCAGGTTGGCCCAGCAGTTCAACTCCCGGCTCGATCTCGTGCACGTTTGGGACCGCCCCACTTACATGTCCGACGCGGTTCTGGTTGGTCACGGTCCCGGGCAGAAGGCGCTTGGCGAGCTCATTCACGAGAACGCTCACCGCGACATGCAGGAGTTCCTCGCGACCGTCAAACTACCCCCCGGAGTGACGGCCAACGAGCGCCTCGTGTCCGGCGATCCAGCGACCATGCTGCTCAAGGAGATCAAGACACACGCATACGATCTGGTGGTCATGGGCACCCACGGCCGATCGGGCTTGGCGCACCTGCTGCTGGGCAGTATCGCCGAAAAGCTCATTCGGCATGCGGCCGTGCCCATACTGACGGTGCCGGGGCGTAAGTAGGCGGGGCGCTGTCAGCTGGTCTCAAGCGGGAGGCTTGCGCACCTTTGGATCCTTGAGCTCTTCCAGCTCTTCCAAGGTCCTCGGCCAATCGCCCTTGAGCAAGCGCGATAGCGCTCGATCCGCCAGCAAACGCCCCCCGGTCTGGCACGTGGGGCAATAGTTGGATTCGTTCGACGCATAGACGATGCGCTGCACGGGGGAGCCGCAAACGCGGCAAGGCTGGCGGTAGCGACCGTGCACGTGCATCTCGGGTCGGAAAGCCGTCACCTTCTCCGGAAAGCTCTCGCCGGTCTGCTCGCGCAGGCGCAC
>DASQDA010000209.1:0-2129 GCA_035634435.1 Polyangiaceae bacterium | reverse complement strand
TGTTGCGCGCGCGGTGGGTCGATCTTCTGGGAGTGCAGATCGAGCGCAGCTACACCAGCGCGGACGAGAACGTCATCGAAGACATCGCGCGCCTCGGCACCGGCTCCGCGGCGGTCGAGCTCGACTTGATGCAGCCGCTCGATCCCACGAGAGCGCCTCGCGTAGATCAGCCCGCGCTCAATCACGTCGGTCTATGGGTGGATGACCTGCCCGCTGCATTCGCCTGGCTGCAGGCTCGGGGTGTGCGCTTCGCCGGCGGGTTACGCACCGGCGCTGCAGGGCACCAAGTGGCCTTCATTCACCCGAAGGCGAACGCCACGTCGCCCCGCAGCGGCGAGGGTGTGCTGATCGAGCTGGTACAGGCACCGCCGCCCGTACCCGGCTCGAACGTCGAGCACCCGGCTCGATGAGCTAGACGATTCCCGGCAAGGTCCCGCTGTTGCGTGGCCCCACACCAAACGTGTTCTCGGCGATGCCCATCAAGTTCATGATGGTCACGAACATCTGATTGGTGGACGCCTTGCCGGCGCCGAAGTCGAAGTAGCGATCCGTGCGGAGCGCGCCGCCGAGCTTGCCCGCCCAGACCACCGGGATGCCCAGTGGGTTGTGGTTCGCCCCATCGCCGAACTCGGTGATCCACACCACGAGCGAGTTGTCGAGCAGCGTGCCGTCGCCCTCGTCAATTGAATCCATCGCATCGAGCAGGTCCTTGAACGCCGTCGCGTACCAGGCGAACGCGGTCTCGATCGCCTCCTTCGGATTGCGATCGTGGACGCAGAGATGCCAGCGCTGAGGCAGCGTGAGCCCCAACCAGGGGAATGGTTGGCTATCGTACAGTGTGTCTTGAATGGTGACGACCTGCGCCAGATTGCAGGTCATGGCCATGGCCGCGTTCAGCATCTGCGCCTTATTGCGCGCAGGGTGACTGTCGATGGTGCCGAGCACGGGCTTGCCGCACTTGGCGGCAGTGGCAATCGGTCCGGGCGTCGTGCTGGTGCCGACCTGGCCCTCTAGCTCCTGCACGCGTGCGGCGTGCGCGTCCAGACGCAGACGATCCTCGGCGCCCAGCTGGCTGCGCAACGTGTTGAAGTTCTCGCGCACGGCCGACATCACGTCTTTGCGTTTCAGCGCGAGACGCTCCGCTGCCGTCACCACCGGAGCCGCGGGTGCCATGGCGCCGCCCCCGGCCGGCAGATTGGCGAACAGGCGGTCGTAGACGCGCTGAGGGTTTGCCTCACCCGTCACCGCCTGTCCCGGGCCCGAAAAAAGCATCTGGTACTCGCCAACCGACGGATCGCCGACCTGCAGCTCCAGACTCTTCAGCGCGAGCTTCTGCTTGATGTACTGATCGATGGATGGTCCCGCTGCCGCCGAGGTCTCGCCGCCAGTGAAAACGTTGCAGGACAAGAGCGAGCGACCCGCCTTGTTGTGATCGTTGCCGGCCATCATCGACGGCAGCACGTTGTCGATCGGGTAGAGCAGGTTCAGCTTGGATTTGTAGCTGCTGATCGCATTCAGCATGGGCGGCAGCACGGCCGGCAACGCCGCACCCGAGGCGACGCTTGGCCGCCACTTGTCGATGACGTTCCCTTCACCGTTGAAGTAGATGACCAGACGCTTGGGTCGGCTCGCCGCTTGCGCGGAGGCCTTACCCGCTGTCAGCTCCAAGAACGGAAGCGCCAGTGCCGCTCCCGCGGCGCCCCGGATGAGTGTCCGTCTGCTGATGTTCTTGTAGTGCATAGTCCTATCCGTTACTGAACCCTGCGGAAGCGAAACTCGTCGGCCGCGACCATGGCGAGCAACAGGTCGCGAAGCTCGAGGCCCGTGCCCCAGCGCTCCACGACGCCGTCGATGGCGCACGTGTCGGCGCTGCCGTCCAGGCGGCCGTAGTTGAAGCGGAAGAGCTGCCGGGTGACGCAACGGTGCACGCTGGAGCTTTCCGCAAGACGGACCCCGAGCTCGCGCAGGTCGGTGAACGGGCCAGCCAACTCCGGCGAGACGGGCGCTACCAGCTCGCCGCGTGCATCGATCGGTGCGCCATTGTCACCCATGGTTCGGTAGCGGCCGAGCTCATCGAACGCTTCGAAACCAAATCCGAGCGGGTCGATCAGGTTGTGGCACGCCGCGCA
>DASQDA010000208.1:0-6690 GCA_035634435.1 Polyangiaceae bacterium | reverse complement strand
GCTTCCGGTGGAGCGAACCGAGCGGGCGAAAGCTCGGGTGGTGCTAGCGACGGTGGCACCACGGGTGAGGCCGGTACGTCCAGCGAGACTGGCGGGACGGACGTGGGCAGCGGCGGTGATGCGGGCGAGACGGGCTCGGCGGGAGACGGCGGCACCGGCGGCACGGCCGCTGGTGGAAACGGTTTTGGGGGATCAGCGGGTGGCGGCACGGCCGGTGGTGGCACGGCCGGTGGCGGCACGGCCGGCGGCGGCACGGCCGGTGGTGGCACTGCCGGTGGCGGCGGAGTGGCGGGCGGCTGTTCACCCTACACTGGCTCCTGCCGGCAGGGCTCCGACTGCTGCTCCGGTCTGTGCGACCTGGCCTCGCGGTCGTGCGCGAAGAACCCGAATCAGTGTTCCACGGCCGGCAACGCCTGCCTCGACAACACGGAGTGTTGCAGCGCCAATTGCACCAACGACGTTTGCGGCGCCGCCGCTTGCGTCGCCGACGGGCAGAACTGTCAAGCGGGCAGGGCTTGCTGCAGCGGTGCGTGCACGGTCGACGGCAAGTGCCAGGACATCAACGGCACGAGCTCGACCTGCCGATCGAGCGGCAACCCCTGCAGCGGCAACACGCAATGCTGCTCAGGCCTCTGCAACTCCAAGAACCAGTGCGACAGTGGCACGTCGTTTTGTACACAGCTTTACGACGTGTGCAGTGACGCGAGTGAGTGCTGCAGTGGCAGCTGCGTGAAGGCCGCGAGCGCGACCCATGGCTACTGCGGCGTGCAAACGGTTGGACCGACGCGCTGCTCCGATGGCCAGGCCGGCATGCTCTGTAACGACTGCGGCACCTGCTGTAGCCGCGCCTGTGCGCCCGGCCCGCGGGGCATCCCCATTTGCCAGCCGCCGAGCGGCTGTCGACCGGCCGGCGAAAGTTGCAGGAGCGCGCAAGACTGCTGCGGTGGCGATCCGGGAACGGGGCTTCCCGGCGCGCAAGAGAGCAGCGTCACCTGTGAAAAGGAATTCGGGGCGGAGTATGGCCGCTGCAAAACGCAACAATGTACGCCGCAGGGAGACGTCTGCCAGCTGAGTGGCGGCACCTGCGGGTCCTCCACCTCATTGCCTTCGAATTGTTGTCCAACGAACAATCAGCCAGCCAACTCGGAGTGGAAGAAGGGCGCTTGTGAGTTCGACGAGCTCTTGATCCCGCGCTGCAACGGCTTGAAGGCATGTCGACCGAGTGGCGGCTATTGCTCGAGCTCGGCGGATTGCTGTCGCGATCCGGGTAACCCGGACTCCGTCGCGCTACCCTGCGTACCCGATCCGACGGACGGCAACCGGTTGAAGTGCCGCGATCCGGGCGGCGTCGATCCTTGCATCCGCGCCGGTGGCGGTTGCACGACAGATGCTGACTGTTGTCGTGGCGTCCTGTGCGTCATCGGGGGCGGCAATATCTTCGGAACCTGCGGCTCCAACACCACGGGCAGCGGCGGTGCAGCCGGCAGGGGCGGCTCGGGCGGCGCGAGCGGCAGTGGCAGTGGCGGCACGAGTGGCAGCGCCGGCACAGCCGGCACAGCCGGCAGGGGCGGCACGGGCGGCACGGGCGGCGCGGGCGGCACGAGCGGCAGTAACAGTGGCGGCAGCGGCGGCAGCACGACGCCACCCGCCTGCTCCGCCTACGGGCAAAGCTGCAGCAGCACCAGCGAGTGCTGCTACACCGACCGCGGCGTCAGCTGCTACGCGAGCAAGTGCCTGATCCCACCGGGGTGAACCAGGGTCATGAGCTGTCGTCTGCAAAGCCTTGGGCATGGAGGTCCTCCGATGATCCGCGCTATCCGTACAGCGTTGCTGGTTCCGAGCGTTTGCTGCTTGTTCATCCAGGGCTGTGGCTCCTCCGGGGGCGACGACACCTCCGACGCCGGGGGCATATCTGGTCGCGGTGCCGCGGGCGGAGCGCCGTCGAGCTCGGGCGGTCAGTTCGGAGTTCAGCTTGGCGGCAGCACGAGCTCCGACGCGGGCTCCATGAACGGCGAAGCGGGTGAGGGGGGCGGGCGGTGCGGCGGTGAGGCCGTCAATGCCAAGCCGCGCGACGTGAATTTGCTGTTCGTGATCGACCGCTCGGAAAGCATGCAGACCATTCCGGAAGGCTTCAGTGCTCCGAAGTGGGAGGCGATGGTGACGGCGCTGAAAGCAACCTTGGGCGCCGTCCGCGGAAAGATGGGAGTTGGCTTGCAGTTCTTTCCGGATCCTGCCGAGGGCTCTGCCGAGGTCGGCTGCGGTATGCCTCTCGAGGGTGAGCTAACGATTCCCATCGACGCGAGTGAATTGACGGTGCCGCTCATCGAACGCAAGCTGGACGACTCGCTGCCGACCGGCTCCACACCGACGGCCGACGCTTTGGCGCTCGCGCATGCGTACTTCACTGCGGGAGCCGGCGCGCAGCTCGTCGGCGAAAAGTTCGTGCTGTTGGCGCTCGACGGCGGCCCCAACTGCAACGACACCCTGGCATGTGGGCAGGATACCCCTGCTGCTCGCGCCCTTTGCACGCAGACCTACGACAAGCCCCAGTCCTGCGGCGCCAGCGCGCCCTTCAACTGCTGCAATGCGCAGCCGCAAGGCTGCCTGGACGACGTGCGTGTGGTCGAGCAGGTCGTGCAGCTACGACGAGCGGGCATCATCACACTCGTGGTAGGCATCCCCGGGAGCGAGCCCTACGCCGATGTGCTCGATGCCTTGGCCGAAGCGGGCGGAGTGGCGGCGGGCGCGAGCTCGCCACGCTACTTCAAGGTCGAAGACCCAGACAGTCTCACCGAGACGCTCGGCGCGCTGGCCTTCGACCTGATTCGCAGCTGCGAGCTGCAGCTGGCCACGGAGCCGCCGGACCCGACGCAGGTGAACGTCTACGTGGACGGGGAGGTTGTCCCTCAAGCCGGCGACGACGGCTGGGAGCTGTCGTCCTCCACCATCCGACTCAAGGGCACGACGTGTGCGCACGTCGAGGAGGATGGCGCGCAACGCATCTCCGTCGAGTTCGGCTGTCCCACGATCGTCATACCGCGCTGAGCCGCGACTCGCGGAGCGCGACTGCACTGTCAAGCAGGGCGGGGGCCTCGCGAGCCTGAGGCGGCATGCTGCTTCGGCTGAGCAGCATGCGAGCGTTACTTGGTGCTCGAGGTCGAAGCTGGACGCTCGAGAGCAGGCGCTGCTTCGCCGCGCGTCAAGACCCACAGCTCGATCCCGACCAGCAGAGCCACACCGCAGACCGCATAGAGAGCAAGCTTGCGCGCGCCCGCGGTGTTGCGGGGTAGCGGCCGTTGCGCCCGGGCGGAGAGCGGCGCCGGCGCCAGCATGCTGCTCATCGAGTAGACAGGCTGTTGGCTCCAGAAGTGCTGCTCGACAGGGTCCAACGGCTCGACCGCCTCGCCGAGCTCGAAGCCCACGGCAACCTGGGACAGCGGAGTGCTGTCCGGGGGCGGGTCGGTTTGCAGGCGGTCGATTGCCGTGAGCGCGCCGAGCTCGGCAGGCTGGGCGACGAGAGCCCGTGAGACCGACCCAGTCTCAGCCGGCGCCCTCAACTGCACCTCCGACACTTCGTGCTCGTGGAGCGTGGAAGCGAGCTCGGCCGACCACGCGTCTTTGCCGCTACCCATGACGACACATCATAGGGAGCTTAACGTACCAGTCGAGCGGTTCCTAAATGGCAAATGCCAGCTCTCCGCAAGCCTAGCTTTCACGACAGTTGCCCCGGCGGCGGTTTGGCGCGTGAGGACAGCGACGCTTGCGCGGAATCGGCAGCTACATAGCGCAGATGCAACGCAAGCAAGCCCACGATGCCGCCCGAGGACCTACAGCCATAATTAACTACAGGCGCGGCGGAGCCGCTGCGGCGCCTCCGCCGTCCGCCGGACGGAGACGCGCGCGGCGGGTGCGAGGCTTTGCCTCTCAGCGGCGCGAGCCGCTGCTTCCGCCGGTGCTCGGTACCTGCTCCACGCGCACGTCCTTGCGACGAACCGTGTCGTCCACGACCTGCTCGCGTTGCTCCACCTCTTTACCGACCGTTACCTCTTCGACAACGCGCGCACGCTTCTCGACAACGGCCTCTTCGCCTGCTGCCGACACCTCGATGGTGCGCTCCTGGAACGCTGCGTCGGCGGCTGTCACGGCACGGTTGACCGGTCGTCGTTGAACGTTGATGCGTTCCTCGCGGAGCTGAACTACTTCGTGGACCGGCCGCTCCTCCACGTAGCTGTGAATGCGCACGCCGCCGCGCTGCACCACGCGCTTCCCGACAGCCAATTCCTCCTGGACGACCGGTATGGCGGTGTTGGCGGTCTGGCGATTGGCATAGCCCGCCAACTCGCTCGCGCGTTGCTCGGCCGTGTAGGGCTGTGCGCTGCCGTCGAAGGTTCCCGTGTAGCCAGTGCTTCTCCAGTGTTCCGCGCGCTGGTTGAGGTCGACCGTGCCGTACCGGTTCATCACCGTCACCACTTCATCGACCTGCGTGCTCTCCACATCGGCCACGACCAGGTAGTGACCACGACGCCAGGCTTCCGCGTAGTGGTGCGCGTGCGTGCGGGCGTCGTCGTCGTCGTCGAACAACGAGCTGAACCAGTTGCTGACCTTGTCGGTCCAGCTGGTGTCATCGCCGTCGCAATCCGCGCGCGTCTCGCTATTGTTCACCAATCGCACGTGGTGTGGCGCTACGCCAAGGCCGTGCAGCTCACGCACGACGTTTTGTGCCGAGGTCATGTCATCGAATACGCCAACTAGGGTCTTTGCCATTGTGATCTCCTTCTATTTCGCGAAAGCGAAGCTCAAGTGTTGAGTGGATCGCCTGTGCCGTCTTGCTGCAGCTTTTCCACGTTGACGTGTTCCTGCCGCAGCTCGACCTGCTGTCTGTGAGTCTGCTCCTGGCGCGTGCGCGTGATGCGCACCTCTTCCTTGAGCACGAGGCGTTTTTGCAGCACCAGCTGCTCCTCGTAGACCGGTACCACCAGCGTATGGCCCTCGTGCCAGGGTTGCGAGGGTGCGTCGACCACGCGTCCTACGGGGACGCGCTCGACGGCCAAGCCCTCGTACACCAGCGGCACCTCCACCGACTCCTCGCGTGTGGAGACGGTCGTTGTGACGCGCAGGCGCTCTCGCTCGACGAGGCGGGTGGCAACCTGCACCTCTTCAACGCTGATGGGCAGCACCAACGGTGCGTCGTCTCCTGATTTGAGGCGCTCTCGGAGCGGCTGCTCGAAGCGGTAGGTGCCGTCACTCTGG
Source organism: Polyangiaceae bacterium (assembly GCA_035634435.1). Taxonomy (GTDB): domain Bacteria; phylum Myxococcota_A; class Polyangia; order Polyangiales; family Polyangiaceae; genus PMG-095. The sequence goes on along the minus strand of DASQDA010000208.1, from coordinate 1,440 downwards.
GCGTGAACGAGCGCGCGGGGGATTTCGATTCGTTGTCCATCCTCGAGGGTGACCTCGAGGCATGAAGGGTCGGTGGGCGAGTTGCTGGCGACAGCTCGAAAGCCTTCCGAATCTTCGATGGGCATCAACGGTGCTTGCACGATGTCCTGCCTTGCTGCTCTCGCGGTGATCGCAGACTGCCTTTGCACACCGCGCGCCAACTGCCTTGTTGGGAATAGGCGCGCCGGTGACGCCAAGAAGCGCGCAGTCTCAGCATGCTCGCGAGCGTTAGCGCACGCAGCGGCTCTATTGCCACGTGCAGCAGGCCGTCGCTGCGCGCGTCGAAGGCGTCACTGTCGCGCAGCCGTCACAGAGATGCGCAGGCGCGCGCTGCCGCACCGCTGCGGCTCATCGCGCAGTGTCCATGCCGCAAACGTCAGCCGGCGCTACTTCTCGCCCAGCTCGGCGCGCCGCGATCCAACCAGACTCGATCCCACGATGCGCGCCATCTCTCGCAACAATCGAGGCTGATCCGGCACATTGCTCGATCGCGAACCGCCGGAGAGCGAAAGCGAGGCGAGAAGCAGCATCCCGATCTCCATCACCCAGGCCTCCGGATCCACGCTCGCCTCCACGACGCCCTCCTGTTGAGCGCGGCGGATGAAGTCGCCGGCGACACTCAGCCAGGGCTCTACATCCTGGACCAGTGTCTGGGCGGAACCTGCGGGCTGCAGCAGTACCTGCAGCAAGAAACGCGGATAGTACGGCTCCGCATGAAAGAAGCTCATGACCTCCGAGAAGGCCTCCTCGAGCGCTGCTTGGGGACGCGTCAGTGCCGACAGCAGCCGAGGTAGGACTGCCCGCCAGGTCCCGAGCAGCTCTTCGAGCGCGGCGGCGCGCAAGCCCTCCTTGGACTCGAAGTGATAAAGCAGCGCCTGCTTACTGATGCCAACAGCGTCAGCAATGGCCTGCACCGAGGTGCCCTCGAAGCCGTGCTCGGAGAAGAGGCGAACCGCCGCTGAGGTTGTGCGCTTGCGGAGCAACTCGGTGTCGTGTCGCGGAGCACGTTTTGGCATGATGCACTGAGTCGGGCAGGGTACCTGGGCATCGGCGTCGCTGGCAGCGACATACATGGAGTGCCGCCGCGGAACCACCGAACCACGGAAAAAAGCCACCCGCCCAACGTCGGCGGGCAGATGCTGAAAACGAAAGCAGCCAGCGGGATGCGGCTCCACCACCCGTGTGGTCTCGAGCAGAGCGTGAAAGGTGTAGATACCGGCCAACTCGCCGCCAACAGCACGGAATGGAACATGGCCGCAGGTGCGTCGCGACGTCACGAAGCAACACCTTGAGCGGCAGCGGCGGCGTGAAGGCCTCGTGCATTTCGATGCCCACAGTATTGCGTCGCACCGACGAGGTACTTCGTGTCGGTACTGGCGCCTGAACGCCGCTTCATCGAAG